>NZ_BAAFQO010000006.1:0-139597 GCF_042849115.1 Lactococcus muris
GTGAGCAAGTGGACACTTGGACGGTCATGCGTCCCTCAGAGAACAACTTGAACATCCGTGTAGATGACTCGGCAGCCTTCAACACCTACTCCAACCTGACCTTTGGTTGGAGCCGTTCAGGTCAAGATGCCCCATGGTTCATGCCGACCTTCAACCGGGACAACCAAGACCTGATGACCGCCTCTGCAGGACATGCCCGTGACTGGGTCACAAGCACAGCCACAGATGGGGTAACAGACGGCGCCACTCACCCCGGAGACGGCACAGATGCCTACTGGTCTTCTGGCGACAGCTTTGATAACAGCGGACCAGTTTGGCCGGGAGAAGAAGTCACCCATGATGCAGCCCAAAACCTGCAACAAGACCGTGCCCCGATGATCATCAGCCAGTGGGCAGCCTTACCTAATAACCTGAAAGTCGGGAACTTCTGGGTCATCGACCACCAAACAGGCTGGGCTTACTGGGCGAATCAACTCCAAGCAGGAGAGACCACCTCTTACCTCTTGGATGCAGCAGAGATGACCGCAGCAGCGAATGCTATTCCGGGAGAATATTACTATGGTATCCATGTGGACGGGCAACTGATTAGTCCTGACCGTATCAATGACTTCTTGGCTGCAGATGGAAGCTTTACGCACCATGACGACTTGTCTGACTTCTTGACAGCCGTACAGAATGGTTCCATTGATAACAACTGGGGGAACCCGGGTCCAGATGATAATGTCCAACCCGACCAAATTAACTTTAGTATTATGGCACCGGGGACCATCTTCACTATGGCTAATGAGCAGTATCGTTATTTGGAGAATCAAGGTGGGGGGAATCATTTGATTATTCGGAATGATGCTATTGCAAGTGTTTCTTGGAATAATCAGAATATTCGTCTCAATGAATGGTATGATGCCCTTGATTCAACAGTTCGAACCATGGTTAGACCAGTTTCAGATAACTTTGTGACAGGGAGTGTTATGCAAACAGAAATTACCTGGGAAGGGGTACTTTGGCTACCAAGTAATCTCTTTGCTTTTCCTGAAGTTGCGCTAGATGAAACCAGAGTGGACTCCAGTGGTACTTCTCGTGCTTTTTCGCTTTCTTTAGCAGATGTGACTCGCTTATCAGGTCCAGGACGTGCTTTTCCTAATCCCGAACAACGTTTAAGTGGGAATGAGCTTGCGTGGTGGCTCCGTACTCCCGCAGGTAACGTTGAGGGTGAGCGTGCTTGGCGTGTAACTCGTAGATATGATGATGCTTCTCTTGGTCAGCTCCGAGGTGGGCATCCTGCTGCCGGTGGCGGAAATATCCGCCCCGCCCTAATCGTCCATCAATAAACTAAAAAAGCTTAGAACAATACAAAAAGAGTCAAAATCAGCATATATGCTCGTTTCGACTCTTTTTATTTTCAATTGAAAAATTTAAATCATTATCATTCACATTCTTAAAGATACCGCTCAGCAACAGTCCTATCCCCCGGGTAGGGCACACGCTCATCATTGATCAGTTGGAACTTGTCTGCCCCTTTTCCCGCGATAATCACAGCATCGTCTTTATCATGGACGCGTTGGATGGCAAGTTTGATAGCTTGGGCACGGTCAGCTTCAAAATCACAAGGCCGTGTCACATAGCTTGCGATTTCGTCAGCAATGACCTTTGGATCTTCGTGATTAGAGTCGTCCTGTGTGAGGATGACCTCCAAGCGTTGGTGTTCCTCAATGACTTGTCCGAAATCTTTGCGGCGACTTTCTCCCTTATTACCCGTTGCCCCAAGAACCAACACGATTTTTCCACTATGGTGTGGTTCGACGACAGAAACCAAGTTTTTCAAGCTAATGCCGTTATGAGCATAATCAACATAGACTCTTGCCCCATCTTTTGTTGCCAGCATTTCCATACGTCCAGGAACTACAGCCTTGGCAAGACCGGCTTTTATCTGAGCGATACTGGCACCCAGATGTTGTGTTGCGAGAGCTGTTGCAAGAGCATTTTCTTGGTTAAATTTACCCAGAAGCCGTATGTCGAAATGTCCATTAACCAGACCCTTTGTTGTAAAGTCATGTGCCTGTGAGTCGACGATTTGATTTTCAGAGTTTTTACCATAGAAAGCATGGGGAATGCCCAGTGTTTCCAGTTCCTGCTTGATGATATTGAAATGTGTCATTTCACTGTTGGCAACAAAGTATCCCGAGTGGTGTAAAAGTTGACGTTTGCAGTAGAAGTAATCTTCAAGCGTAGGATGCTCAATCGGTCCGATATGGTCGGGAGAAATGTTAAGAAAGACACCAACGTCGAAGTTTATCGCATAAACACGTTCTGTTTTATAGGCTTGTGAACTGACTTCCATGACTAAATGGGTCATGCCATTGTCGACAGCTTGACGCATCATTTTGAGCAAATCAAGACTTTCGGGCGTTGTTAACTCCGACTTGAAGAAATTTTTACCGTCTAAAGTTGTTTCAGCCGTTGAGAGGAGCGCTGTTTTTTGTCCATTCATCTCATCTAGGATGGATTTGGCAAAATAAGCAGAAGTTGTCTTGCCTTTGGTTCCTGTCAAAGCCAGTATTTTGAGTTCATTTTGCGGATAATCATAAAAGGCCTGCGCGAGCAGACTCATCGCACGCTTAACATTAGAAACGATAACAGCAGGAATGTCTACCTCGTAGTCTATTTCGGAAACGTAGAAGGGCGCTGCCAAGTCTTCTAAATACTCCGCTTTAAAATTCAGTCCCTTGGCAAAAAACAGGGTTGATGCAGACGTGTTACGACTGTCATAGCTCAACTGATCAAAGTCAAAATCTTCCTCCCAATTGTAGTAATAGTCTTTTTTAAAGGCAACTTCGTGGAAGTTTTCATCTTTTTTCAGAATTTCTAGAGCCTCTTGTAATTTTATCATGGAATGTTCTGCCTCCTTTGCTCATACCGCCTAAGCTCTGCCATGAGTTTAGACTATAAGGCCTATTATTTGATTATGAATTGGAGCTTATAATACAGGCTTAATTATACCATTTTCGCTACTGTTTTTGTGACTTGGCAGTCGTGTGAAGTTTTTGAGTTGGAGGAGAGGAGCTGTTCGATATAAGGCTAGAAAGTATTATAGAATGCTGGATGAACAGATGATTATGATTGATTTACTTTAATGAACATTCTAGACTTTTGATTTCTTGTTCGAGCTTTTGGGCGATTTGATAGGACTCACTCATCTCAAAAACATGCTGGCATTTTTTCATTGTGCATAGCCCATCAAAATTTCCGAAAGTAACTTCAAAGTGTGCTTTTTGGTAGATGAAACTGATTCTTTCAAAAAGGTCGAACTCATGGAATCTTAAGGAATCGATAAAATGAATAAGTTCCATGGCTAAGTATTTTTGCTTATTTTTAATAAAAATCTCAAGTACATTGATAGAGGTGAGGATTTGTACTTTTTTAGCGAAGGGATGACTGCTCTTGCTCTGCGTGCCCGTAAGCATTTTTTGACTGAATTTTGATAAAGTTCCTAGGTCCAGAAAATGAGCGATGTCATTTAATAAAGAAATCTCATATTCGCCCCATATTTTTACACTGTCCAAGTATTGCTTTATCATGCTAAGATTTTTGGGGGAGAACTGGAAAGAGGGCTCAACGGTACTTAAAGCAAGCTCTGCCCGGATTTTATCTAACTGCAGTCTTTTGGGGAGGGGGGCTTTTTTTGAAAGTATATATTCATATCTTTTGAGGATGTTTTTAAGATGGATAGAGTTGTTATTCAAGGAAGCTATTTCACGTTCTGCAAGTAAATTGAGGTGGTTGGCTTGATAATGTAGGTGGTAGAAAAATTCATGGGCTGAAACGTTGATATTACTCAGAAGATGGAGCAGTATGAGACAAGATACGAGACTTCGCCCCGTTTCAAAATTTGAGAGTTGCGAAATAGAGATGCATCCGTGAGCGGCTTCTTTGAGGGTGAAATTTTTAGAAATGCGGAAATGCCTATAAGTTTCTCCGACTGATGAGTTTGTTTGCATGAGAGCTCCTGAAATTTTAATATATTTATGTTTTTAAAGTTGTAATAAAACAGCATAAAACAGCTTATTAATGGCGAGTTTTTCATCAAATAAGCATCTGTAGAAGTACCAATATATAGTAAAATAAGCACAAGTTGTGACTATTTTTTGATTGTACTTGTGTTATATACTAAGTATGAGTTAGGCGGTGAAAATGGATAGGGCTTATTTTGCACTTCTTCTATTATTTATTCGTATTTTCACTGAGTGATTCACGTCTTAAACATATTAGGGAAAGATTTACTATGGAAGGAAAATTTCAATGAAAAAGCGAGCCAAAAAAATGACCACTTGTGTGGTAGCCACTGCTCTATTATTTTTGGGAGTTGCACCGTCTATGACAGGGACAGTAGAAGCCAAGGCCATTCAAGTTAACCAAAAAACCAGCAAAATATCGGACCTGCTTGAACAGACTGCATTTGATAAAGCTGACTTTGTTTTTTTGCAGCAAAAAGAAAGAGAGTTTATGGAAAGTCAAAACACGCCATTATTGGTCCCTCGTGCTTTCGCGCCCCGAACGGTTGGAAGAAGCTTGGGAGACTCGTGGCCTCCTCCGGAAGTTATGCACAAAGCTTTAACAGCAGTTGGGTTTGGATGGACACAAATTAGATTATCGCACCTGATATTTCTATCTATAGTTGTGGCGCAATTGCGGCTAAAATCACCATTGTTGCCGTCTGGAACTGAGCGCTTAGCGCTGTGATTGGTGCTTCATCTGCTGTGGCTATTTATGCGGTGGGCAATTTCCGACTTTTCGATTTAATTGCCCTTATAAATAAAAATATCCAAACACATATTTATAATTCTTTGCTTTTTCTTGCTGCCAGCTTTCTTATCTTTATTTCGGAGGAGAGCAAATTCACAGATTTTCATTCTCTTGTGGATTTGCTTGCAGTGATTCAGAGGAGCTTTATTTTGAGTTGCATCGGTATCTTCATCTTCCAAAAAGTGGCAGTCATGAAAAAATAGAAGAATTGCATTTTTATAAAAAACAATTGCTGAAAATTCAATCGATTTCCTACTTTCTTGTCCTATCTTTTTTACACTCATTTCCTTGGGTGAAGATAGTAACTCATAGTGTGAGTTGGGCTTCTTTTGTTAGTCCTTGTCTGCTAAAGTTAATGAATATCAAAGGTCAGATGAGGAAATATTTTTTTCGAGGAATTTTTTGGGTATTTCATTTATTCTCTTTATGATTTACCTTAATCTTTATACGGTGACATTTGTTCAGCAATACTTGTGAGTCGAACGATCTGGAACTTCAGACGGATCGTGGAAGGTAACTCTTCCGAATGAAAAAATTTAGATAAACTTTCTAAGAAAGGAAGACGAGGGCGCATGAACGTTACGGACTTTTATTGTCAAAACGCGCCTGTTCGTGGTAAAATAGAAAAATGAATAGTACAGAAATGAGTGGAAATCTCAGCATGGAAGAAAAGCTCCAGCAAATGGATGCCGAAACTAAGCGGAAAGAGATTCGAGACAATAAAGCAGCACAGCAAGATACAATGATGCGTGGAACCCTGTGGTTCACTTTATCAGATATTTCATCACGTCTTCTAGGTGCCATATATATCATTCCTTGGTTTGCATGGATGGGGGAGCATAATAATGAGGCAAATGCCCTGTTTTCAATGGGGTACAATATTTATGCGCTCTTTCTATTGATTTCTACGGCAGGTCTACCTGTAGCCATTGCCCGTGAAGTAGCGCACTACAATGCTATGGGGGATGAAAATCTAAGCAATCGTTTGGTTCGCCATATCTTTATCTTTATGGTTGGACTTGGTGCTATAGCTGCTGGTGTAATGTATCTTGGAGCCCCCGTGTTAGCCACTATGTCTGGGGGAGGAGAAAACTTGACGGAAGTGATGCGGTCACTTTCACTGGCTATTCTGATTTTCCCAGCTATGTCGGTTATTCGAGGCTACTTTCAAGGGCTAAATGATATGAAACCAATTGCCCTCAGCCAGATTTATGAGCAGGTTGTCCGTGTCATCTGGATGTTGGTGTTTACCTTTATGATCATGAAACTTGGTTTCTCAGGAGGCGACTGGACGCAAGCTGTTGTGCAATCAACAACAGCGGCCTTTGTTGGTATGCTGGGCTCCTGTGCTGTTTTATTCTGGTATTTGATTAAAAATAATATGCTGGGTAAAATTATCAATCCGGGACCAAGCATTACAAAGATTAGCGCCTTGCGTTTAATCTCACAAACGGTTTATCAAGCTATTCCTTTTGTTGTTATTGGCTCAGCTATCCAGATTTTCAAAATCGTTGACCAGGCGACTTTTGTTACAGTGATGCGTTGGGTATCTGACTACAGTGATACACAACTTTTGGTGTTCTTCTCATACTTTTCTGCCAATACAGATAAGCTGACGATGATTTTGATCGGTGAAGCCATGACATTAGGCGCTGTAGCTTTGCCATTGATTGCCTCTAACTTTGTGAAGAAAAACTACAAAGAAACAGCACATCTGATTTCTTATGATTTTCAGCTCTTTGTAGCCTTTATGCTACCAGCTGTTTTAGGGATGACTATTTTAGCCTCACCTATTTATACACTTTTCTATGGCTCTGTGAACAGTCTGCAGCTCGCACTCTTTATTTGGGCTGTTCTTCAAAGTTTCTTGCTGGCCTTGTATACAATGGTGGCACCTATATTACAAGCTTTGCACTATTCCAAGGTAGCGATGCGGTATTTCATTATTACTTTAGTGATTAAGCTACTTTTGCAGGTGCCTTCCATCATGATTTTCCATTCTTATGGTCCTCTTGTGGCAACAACCATCGCATTTGCCTATGGCACTTGGATTATTATCCGTAAGATTCATGAAGTGACAGGTTTCCGAGTAAAAAGTACATTGAAAGGAATTATAGGAATCTCGATTCTTACAGCCATGATGCTTGTAGTGACCCTAGTTCTCTATGGTTTGATTTCCTTAATCTTGAGGCCGCTTCCTTCAGGTCACTTCAAAGCTCTGCTTGTCGTTTTAGTTGCGGGAGGCGGAGGATTCTTTACCTATCTGTATTTGGCAGCTAAGGCAGGCTTGCTTGAAAAATTAATGGGCAGCCGTGGCACACGTCTTCGCCAAAAATTGCATATTTAAAGAAATAAGATGAATTTCCGAAGTCTTCTTCGGGAACCTGTTTTTTGAAGCTCCTGATGTGTTTCGGTAATCCTACAATGCTCAGTTCCCAATGAGTAGCTCTAAGTACAGGAGAAAAGATTAAAATAAAATTCATAATAGTACCGTGACGAGGAACACAGGCAGAGATTTAACTGATTCTAGTCGCAGTGCAAAAGTAAAAGCGCTTGAACCGCGACATTTTGTGGATGTGGTTCAGCGTATTTTTTTATTTTTGGAGAAATTTTTGCGCCAGCCTTGTTCCACAGCGTGTTTTTAGGTGTTATGAGGAGAGCGTTACGTTATTTTATAGTGAATGGACTTAAAAAACATCGGAGGGCGATTTTGAAAGAATGAGAAAGGTTTTAATTTGACAAACCACACCGTATGACTTTTAAGAAAACTTTGACCTGTAGAATCCGGCACAGCTTCTTTTTGGGTTATGCTGCGCTTCCTATCTTTTGTACATGTCTGAGGCTGAGTCAAGATTGCACCGCCGCAACTTAAAAGTTGAGAACGCGAGTGTTCGTTGTGTTATAATGGAAAAAAGCTTTTAGGAGGTTATAATGACACGAATACAAGATGATTTATTTATAGCAGTGAACGCTGAGTGGCTCGCTCAGGCTCAAATACCGAGTGATAAGCCTCGTATATCTGCCTTTGATGAGTTAGTATTAATTAATGAAAAAAACTTGACAGCGGATTTGCAGAAAATGTCGGTGGAACTTCCAGAAGATAATCCAGAGTTGTTAGAGGCTATAAAGTTTTATAACAAGGCAGGAGACTGGGAAGCACGCAATAACAGTGATTTTTCATCTGTATCGAAAGAGTTAGACAAGGTACAAAAGCTGGAAAGCTTTGAAGATTTTCGTGAACATTTACTTGACTTGGTTTTCCACTCTCAGGCATCGTTGCCCTTCTCGATGAATGTGGAGGCAGACATGAAGGATGCTGTGCATCATTCGCTTGGATTTATTGGACCGGATCTTATTTTACCGGATACGACTTATTATTCGGAGGAACATCCACGTAAGAGAGAGCTTTTAGAATTTTGGCAAAAAAACTCTGGAGACATCTTGGAGAAATTTCATTTAGAAGATGCGCGAGAAATTGCAGCTAAAGCTGTTGCTTTTGATAGTCTTCTGGTTGATTCAGCCAATACATCGGAAGAATGGGCCAAATATGCTGAGCTTTATCATCCGGTTCCTTTTGAAGAATTTGTGGATCATTTTGAAAATATAGATTTTCGCGCATTTGTTAAAGGACTGGTACATACGGAGCCAGAAAAGATTGTTGTTTTTGAAAAACGTTTCTATGAGAATTTCGACAGCATTGTTAATGAAGAAAATTGGCCTTTAATCAAAGCGTGGATGCTTGTGAAAATTGCGCGTAAGGCTTCTGGGTTACTCTCAGATGAACTTCGCCTTTTAGGCTCTGCATATGGGCGCTTTTTATCTAATGTGGCTGAGGCAAGAAGTCAAGAAAAACACCAGCTGGATATAACTGAAGGTTATTTTAGTCAAGTTATTGGCCTCTTTTATGGGTTAAAATATTTTGGGGAAGAAGCGAAGTCAGATGTTAAACGTATGACCTCCGAGATGATTAAAGTTTATCAAGAACGTTTGGATAAAAATGAGTGGTTGAGCCGTGCAACTATTGATAAAGCAATCGAAAAGCTGAGCGCAATCACTGTCTTTATCGGTTATCCAGACAAACTGCCAGAAATTTATAGTAAACTTAAAGTTGGAAGCGGTAGCCTTTATGAAGATGCTTGCAGCTTTGATGAGCTATTTACAGCTCGCTATTATGAAAAGTTTAGTGAAGAGGTTGATAAGAGCTTGTGGCATATGCCAGCACATATGGTAAATGCTTATTACAGTCCAGACAGTAATACAATTGTTTTCCCAGCAGCTATTTTACAGGCTCCATTTTACAGCCTTGAGCAAACAGCGAGTCAAAATTATGGTGGTATAGGTGCTGTAATCGCTCATGAAATCTCCCATGCTTTTGATAATAATGGCGCACAGTTTGATAAATATGGGAACTTGAACAAATGGTGGGCAGACGAAGATTATGCAGCTTTTGAAAAGAAACAGGAGGAGATGATTGCAATCTTTGATGGTGTGGAAACTGAAGCTGGTCCAGCCAACGGTAAGTTGATTGTCTCTGAAAATATTGCCGATCAGGGCGGGATAACAGCAGCGATGACAGCTGCACAAAAGGAAGCAGATGTTAATCTTGCTGAGTTCTTTAGCCAATGGGGCAAAATTTGGCGCATGAAGGCCAGCCTAGAATTTCAACAAATGCTTCTGTCAATGGACGTTCATGCCCCTGCTAAACTCCGGGCAAATATTCCACCGACAAACTTGGAAGAATTCTACCAAACCTTTGACGTGAAGGAGGGCGATGAGATGTATCGGGCGCCTGACAAACGTGTGAAGATATGGTAAAAGAATTTCAAGAACTCAAGCCAGAAACGCAACGTATACTCAGAGAGATTAAGAAAGTTCCTTATGGGCAAGTGAGTTCTTATAGAGATATTGCAGTCAGAGCAGGATTAATCAATGGCGCGCGGCAAGTTGCGCGAGCTCTACACGGACTTTCTGAAAGTCATCAATTGCCATGGTGGAGAATCATCAGGTCTGACGGCACTATCGGTATGCACGGCGAAGGCCGCATGGAACAAATACGCTTGCTAAAATTAGAGGGTTTCGAAGTAACGGACAGCGGAAAAGTGAAGCAGAAAATTGACCATAAGTAATAGGACTGATGCATGGGAAAGTTATGAAAACGAAACGGGCTCACGTGCGCTATCTTCACGTACAAGGTCGTTTTCCATCAAAAATATCAATGATGCGCTTGACTTGAAATAAGTGAGTGTAAACCTTGTAAAACAAGTCGATAAATGGTATAATGTAGGATAATGGTTTGTCGACAAATTCTGTGGGAAATATTGTCCCCATGGGTTTTGGAAGCAACGAAACATCGAGTTTTCGTTGCTTTTTTGGCGTTTCTGAACCGAAAAGATTCAAAAAAGTAATGAAAAAGACAAACTACTGACTTTTCAGAATTTTTTATGTAAGAAACCTAGAAGCGACAAATCTTGTATAACACATCCAGCAAAACTGGAAAAATAGAATGAGGAGAATCAACTTGGCAGGACATGACGTAAAATACGGTAAACACCGTACAAGACGCAGTTTTTCACGAATCAAAGAAGTAATTGGTTTGCCGAACTTGATTGAAGTTCAAACAGCAAGTTACCAGAACTTCCTTGATGAGGGATTGGCTAACGTTTTTAAAGAAATGTTTCCAATTGACAACTTTGCGGGCACAATGGAGCTTGAATTTGTCGGATATGAGATGAAAGCCCCAAAATACACGGTAGATGAAGCCCGTGCTCACGATGCAAACTACTCTGCACCAATCCATGTGACGTTTCGCCTTGTAAATAAAGAGACAGGCGAATTGAAAACACAAGAAGTTTTCTTCGGTGATTTCCCACTTATGACTGAAATGGGGACATTCATCAACAATGGTTCTGAACGTTTGATCGTCAGCCAGTTGGTACGTAGCCCAGGCTCATATTTCCATCTAAAAACAGACAAAAACGGCTTGGAATCATTTGGACATACAACTATTCCTAATCGTGGTGCTTGGTTTGAGTTGGATACAGATGCTAAAGGAGTTGGTTATGTACGTATTGACCGTACACGTAAATTGACATTCACAACGATGTTGCGTGCACTCGGCTTTGGTAGCGATGATGAGATTCTTGAACTTATGGGTCCAAGTGAGCTCCTCAGCACAACATTGGGCAAAGATGTACATAAAAACCCAGCAGATACACGTGTTGAAGAAGCACTCAAAGATATCTATGACCGTCTCCGTCCGGGTGAACCTAAAACAGCGGACAGTTCTCGTGGGCTTTTGATTGCGCGTTTCTTCGATCCACGTCGTTACGACTTTGCGCCAGTTGGACGCTACAAGTTCAACAAAAAACTTGCCCTTAAAAACCGTATTCTCGGTTTGACATTGGCAGAGCCAATCGTTGACCCAGAAACTGGAGAAATTCTTGTTGAAGCAGATACTGTGGTTACACGTGATGTGTTAAATTCCATTGAAGAACTTTTGGATAACGGTCTTAATACTACAGTTTACCAGCCTTCTGCTGATGCTGTTTTGCCTGACCCAATTGAACTTCAAACATTGAAAGTTTACTCTCCAAAAAATCCAGAACGTGTCGTGACCTTGATTTCTAACGGTCAAATTCCTGCGGAAAATCGTGTGTTGACACCGGCAGACGTTATTGCTAACATTAGCTACTGGTTAGGGCTTGCTGAAGGCATTGGTAAAGTTGATGATATTGACCACTTGGGAAATCGTCGTATTCGTTCAGTTGGCGAATTGCTTCAAAACCAAGTACGTATCGGTTTGTCACGTATGGAACGTGTGATCCGTGAGCGTATGTCATCTTCTGAAAATGAAAACATGACACCCCAAGGCTTGATTAACATTCGTCCTGTAACAGCTGCAATCAAAGAATTCTTTGGTTCTTCACAGTTGTCACAATTTATGGACCAGCACAATCCTTTATCAGAGCTTTCGCACAAACGCCGTTTCTCTGCTTTAGGACCTGGGGGTATCTCACGTGACCGTGCTTCCTATGAAGTGCGTGACGTTCACTATACGCACTATGGGCGCATGTGTCCGATTGAAACACCTGAAGGACCAAATATCGGTCTGATTAATAACTTGTCCTCTTACGCTAAAATTAATGAATATGGTTTCATTATGTCGCCTTATCGCCGTGTTGACCGTGCAACAGGGACAGTTACTGATGAAGTTGAATACCTGACAGCTGACGAGGAAGACAATTATACCGTTGCCCAAGCTAACTCGCCTTTGACAGAAGATAACAAATTTGTCAACGAAACAGTAATGGCGCGCCATGTCGGAAATAATATTGAAGTTGATGCTTCAACTGCCGACTACATGGACGTTTCACCTAAGCAGGTTATCGCCGTGGCTGCTGCTTGTATTCCTTTCTTAGAAAATGACGACTCTAACCGTGCTCTTATGGGTGCCAACATGCAACGTCAAGCCGTTCCATTGATTGACCCGCATGCGCCTTGGATTGGTACAGGTATGGAACATCAAACAGCACGTGACTCAGGAGCTGCCGTTATCGCTAAGCATGACGGTACCGTGGAATATGTAGATGCCGATGAGATTCGTGTACGTCGCGCATCAGGCGAGCTTGATATTTATAAGATTATGAAGTACCGCCGTTCAAACTCAGGCACTTCATACAATCAGCGTCCGCTTGCGGAACTGGGCGATAAAGTTGAAGCTGGCGATATTATTGGTGATGGTCCATCAATGGAGAAAGGGGAAATGGCGCTTGGTCAGAACCCACTTGTCGCTTATATGACTTGGGAAGGTTATAACTTCGAGGATGCCATCATCATGTCTGAACGTTTGATTAAAGATGACGTTTATACTTCTATCGCCATTGAAGAATATGAATCAGAAACACGTGATACAAAGCTTGGCCCAGAAGAAATCACGCGTGAAATTCCAAATGTTGGTGAAGAAGCGCTTAAAAACTTGGATGAAGATGGAATCATCCGCATTGGTGCTGAGGTAGAGGATGGCGATTTACTTGTTGGTAAAGTAACACCAAAAGGTGAAACTGATCCAACGCCAGAAGAACGTCTCCTTCGTGCCATTTTCGGTGAAAAAGCGCGTGAAGTTCGTGATACATCACTTCGTGTTCCTCACGGTGGTGGCGGTATTGTTCATGACGTTCGTGTCTTCACACGTGAGAATGGTGACGAATTGCCATCAGGTGTAAACAAATTGGTTCGTGTCTTTATCTCACAAAAACGTAAAATCCACGTTGGGGATAAGATGGCCGGACGTCACGGTAACAAGGGTGTCGTTTCAAACATCGTTCCTGTAGAAGACATGCCATATTTACCAGATGGTACACCAATTGATATCATGTTGAATCCATTGGGTGTCCCTTCCCGTATGAATATTGGTCAAGTTATGGAACTTCACCTGGGTATGGCCGCGCGTACTTTGGGTATCCACATCGCTTCCCCAGTCTTCGATGGTGCGAGCGACAAGGACATCTGGGATACAGTTAAAGAAGCAGGTATGGCTGACGATGCCAAAACAGTGCTTTATGACGGACGCACCGGTGAAGCCTTTGACAACCGTATCTCAGTTGGTGTCATGTACATGATTAAGCTTCACCACATGGTTGACGATAAACTTCACGCACGTAGTGTTGGTCCTTACTCACTTGTTACCCAACAACCGCTCGGTGGTAAAGCGCAGTTTGGTGGACAACGTTTCGGAGAGATGGAAGTTTGGGCTCTTGAAGCTTATGGTGCGGCAAATGTCCTCCAAGAAATCTTGACTTACAAGTCAGATGATGTTATTGGTCGTACACGTGCTTATGAAGCTATCGTAAAAGGCGAACGCATTCCTAAACCAGGTCTTCCTGAATCATTCCGTGTCCTTGTAAAAGAATTGCAAGCCCTCGGTATGGACCTTAAAGTCCTTGATGCTGAGAAGAATGTCCTTGATCTCCGTGAACTTGATGATGAAATTGAAGTGCGTCAAGAAAATATTGACATTACGCCAGAAATGCTTGAAGCACAAGAACGAATTGTTGCTGAAGCAGAGGAAACTGAGCAAGCCTTGATTAACGGAACAAAAGAAGAATAATTGTTCTTTTCTGTGAAACAAGTATAAATTTTTAGAAAGTTTGTCTGTAGACAAGCGCCCTTGAAAATTTTTCGGTAAAATCCTCTCGGGTGAATCGCTGTGCAAAATTGCTCGGCGGTAATACTGAGCTAAATTTATATAAAGTTGGTTCGGCATTGCTGCCGAGTGAGTTTTGGTCTTGCTGCTTTGATATACAGAGTGGAAAGGCAGCGCTCTTCACGCTCTTTTTACTGAGGCGAGGATATTCAAAAGAAAAGAAATAAATACAAAGAAAGTGGAGAAAACATTGGTCGATGTAAATAAATTTGAGAGCATGCGAATTGGTATCGCATCTCCACAAAAAATTCGTTACTGGTCATTTGGTGAAGTCAAAAAACCAGAAACCATCAACTATCGTACGCAAAAACCTGAACGCGAAGGTCTCTTCGATGAGCGTATCTTTGGTCCACAAAAGGACTGGGAGTGTGCTTGTGGTAAGCTTAAAGGCGTTTTCTACAAAAACCAAGTCTGTGAACTCTGTGGTGTTCAAGTAACGACAGCCAAAGCGCGCCGTGAACGTATGGGACACATCGAGTTGGCAGCACCAACTTCACACATCTGGTATTTCAAAGGGATTCCATCGCGCATGGGGCTTGCCCTCGACATGAGTCCACGTGCTCTTGAAGAAGTTATTTACTTCGCAAGCTATGTCGTTATTGACCCTAAAGAAACAGATCTTGAAAAGAAACAGCTTTTGACGGAACGTGAATACCGTGAACAACTCTTGAAAAATGGCTTCGACTCATTCGTCGCAAAAATGGGAGCAGAAGCTATTCAGGACTTGCTCAACGATGTCGATATTGAAGCAGAAATTGCTGAACTTAAAGAAGAACTGAAAAATGTGAGCGGCCAACGTCGTGTGAAAATCATTCGCCGTTTGGATGTTTTGACAGCCTTCAAAAAATCTGGGAATAAGTTGGCATGGATGGTCCTTAACGTTCTTCCAGTTATTCCACCTGATCTTCGTCCAATGGTTCAGTTGGATGGTGGACGTTTCGCTACATCTGACTTGAATGACCTTTATCGTCGTGTAATCAACCGTAACAACCGTTTGAAACGTTTGATGGAGCTTAACGCCCCAAATATCATCGTGCAAAATGAAAAACGGATGTTGCAAGAGGCCGTTGATACCTTGATTGATAACGGTCGTCGTGGGCGTCCAATTACAGGAGCTGGTAATCGTCCGCTCAAATCTCTCAGTCACATGCTGAAAGGTAAGCAAGGACGTTTCCGCCAAAACTTGCTGGGTAAACGTGTCGACTACTCAGGGCGTTCGGTTATCGCCGTTGGTCCAACGCTTAAAATGTATCAATGTGGTGTCCCACGTGAAATGGCAATAGAACTTTTCAAACCATTCGTAATGTCTGAATTGGTTAACAGGGGCATGGCTGCTAACATTCGTGCGGCTAAACGTAAAGTAGAGCGCCAAGATGCTGAAGTTTGGGACGTTCTTGAAGAAGTTGTTAAAGAACACCCAGTACTTCTTAACCGCGCACCTACGCTTCACCGTTTGGGTATCCAAGCCTTCGAGCCTGTACTTATTGATGGTCGCGCGATGCGTTTGCATCCATTGGCCTGTGAAGCCTACAATGCCGACTTTGACGGTGACCAAATGGCCATTCACGTACCATTGTCAGAAGAAGCGCAAGCTGAAGCACGCTTGCTTATGCTTGCGGCTGAACACATCCTTAACCCTAAAGACGGTAAGCCTGTCGTTACACCATCACAAGATATGGTCTTGGGGAACTACTACTTGACGATGGAAGCTAAAGGACGTGAAGGGGAAGGCATGATTTTTGCCAACCCAGAAGAAGTTGAGATTGCAATGCGTAACGGTTATGTTCACTTACATACACGTATCGGTATCGCGACACAATCAATGAACAAACCTTGGACAGAATTCCAAAAAGGTAAAATCTTGATTACAACTGTTGGTAAAGTCCTGTTCAACTCAATCATGCCTGAAGGAAATGATATTTATCCAGAAGGGATGCCTTATCTGAATGAAAATACGGATGAAAACATCACAACTAAAACAGATGACCGTTTCTTCATGGAACCTGGGGAAGATATTCATGCACGTTTGGCTGAACTTGATACAGTATTGCCATTCAAGAAAAAACATTTGGGTAATATTATCGCGGAAGTCTTCAAACGTTATCGTACAACAACAACTTCTGAGTTCCTTGACTTGCTCAAGAACTTGGGTTACCACCAATCAACATTGGCTGGTTTGACCGTTGGTATTGCAGATATTCCTGTGGTCCCTGAAAAAGCAGAAATCATTGGTGCTGCACACAAACGTGTAGAACAAATCACGAAACAATTCCGTCGTGGTTTGATTACTGATGATGAGCGCTACAATGCGGTTACTGATGTTTGGCGTGGTGCGAAAGATACACTTGAAAAACGCTTGATTGAAGAACAAGACTTGACCAACCCAATCGTTATGATGATGGACTCTGGTGCCCGTGGTAACATTTCCAACTTCTCACAATTGGCCGGTATGCGTGGTTTGATGGCTGCACCTAACGGACGTATCATGGAATTGCCAATCATCTCTAACTTCCGTGAAGGGCTTTCTGTCTTGGAAATGTTCTTCTCAACTCACGGTGCACGTAAAGGTATGACCGATACAGCCTTGAAGACTGCTGACTCTGGTTACCTTACTCGTCGTTTGGTTGACGTCGCTCAAGACGTTATTATCCGCGAGGTAGACTGTGGAACAGACCGTGGTCTTGTGATTTCTGATATCGCTACTGGTAAAGAGATGGTTGAACCATTGGTTGAACGTCTTGAAGGACGTTACACACGTAAAACAGTTGTGCATCCTGAAACTGGTGAAGTAATTATCGGTGATGATCAATTAATCACTGAAGATATCGCTAAAGAGATTGTTGCTGCAGGCATCAAAGAAGTGACTATCCGTTCTGTATTTACATGTAAAACACCACACGGTGTATGTAAACACTGTTATGGTAAAAACTTGGCAACAGGTGAAGCCGTTGAAGTTGGCGAAGCTGTTGGTACAATCGCCGCACAGTCAATCGGGGAACCTGGTACACAGCTGACAATGCGTACCTTCCACACGGGTGGTGTTGCGTCAAGCTCAGATATCACTCAAGGTTTGCCGCGTGTTCAAGAAATCTTTGAAGCACGTAATCCTAAAGGGGAAGCAGTTATTACGGAAGTCACTGGTACAGTTGACTCCATCGTGGAAGATACCATGGCGCGTACACGTGAAATCACAGTCAAAGGTAAAACAGATACACGGACGTATACTGTGTCAATGGCTGATGTGCTCATGGTTGAAGAAGGTGAATTTATCCACCGTGGTCAGCAATTGATTCAAGGTTCAATTGAACCTAAGCATTTGCTTCAAGTTCGTGATGCTTTATCTGTTGAAACTTACTTACTCGGTGAAGTTCAAAAAACTTACCGTTCACAAGGGGTTGAAATCGGTGATAAGCACATAGAGGTTATGGTTCGTCAAATGCTTCGCAAAGTGCGTATAATGGATACAGGTGATGTTGACATCTTGCCTGGTGGTCTTATGGACATTTCTGACTTTGAAAAGCTCAATGAAGAAGCGCTTCTTTCAGGCAAAACACCTGCGACAGCACGTCCAGTGCTTATGGGTATTACAAAAGCTTCATTGGAAACAAATTCGTTCCTGTCAGCTGCATCCTTCCAAGAAACGACACGTGTCTTGACAGATGCTGCGATTCACGGTAAAGAAGATCACCTGCTTGGTCTTAAGGAAAATGTTATTATCGGTAAGATTATTCCTGCCGGTACTGGTATGTTCCGCTACCGTAACATTGAACCTCTGGCAGACCTATCGGACGCTCCAGAAGTAGTTGCTTCAGTTGAAGTTGAAGAAGTAAAGTAATAGCATGACTTTTAAATAAACTTTTACAAAGTAGGAAAACGCTCAGTTGAGCGTTTTTTTTGTATGACAATTTTTCCACAGAGCCATAAAGTCAAGAAGCTCCAGTTGGAGCTTCTTTTCTCATACCTTCCTTGGTTCAGAAAAGAGAAAAAGCAAACCTCAAAGCCAAACTAAGCACCCTTTTCTCATCAAACACTCATTTCATTTGACCTTTTTTTTTTTATACTATAGACTCAGAAAGTAAACGTAACATTAGAAATGTATATGTAACGAAAATCTAAACCACACGTTACGTCAAAGGAGGAGTTTATGACACCAGAAAAGAAAAATCAATGGCGGCTGCGCAACCTCGCGCTCCTGTCCCTCTTATTGCTCTTGGTAGGCGGCACCTTCGCCTTCCAAGCCTTCAACCAGCGGGCCATCAATGACCGCATTCGAGAAAACATCCCCGGAGGCCGTGTTCACGACTACTACAACCGTGACACGGAAAACAAGGACGTCTTCGTGGAGAACTATGGCAATGTGCCCCTCATGGCTCGTATCCGCCTCTCCGAGTTCATGGAGAAACGCTCAGTAGGAGATACAGACTTCACCCCTATAGTGAACGGCACCATCCGTGACCAAGTAGACACTTGGACGGTCATGCGTCCCTCAGAGAACAACCTCAACACCCGTGTAGGTGACTCGGCAGCCTTCAACACCTACTCCAACCTGACCTTTGGTTGGAGCCGCTCAGGTCAAGATGCTCCATGGTTCATGCCGACCTTCAACCGGGACAACCAAGACCTGATGACAGCAGCCGCAGGACATGCCCGTGACTGGGTCACAAGCACAGCCACAGACGGGGTAACAGACGGCGCCACTCACCCCGGAGACGGTACAGATGCCTACTGGTCCTCTGGCGACAGCTTTGATAACAGCGGACCAGTTTGGCCGGGAGAAGAAGTCAGCCATGATGCAGCCCAAAACCTGCAACAAGACCGTGCCCCGATGACCATCAGCCAGTGGGCAGCCTTACCTAATAACCTGAAAGTTGGGAACTTCTGGGTCATCGACCACCAAACAGGCTGGGCTTACTGGGCGAACCAACTTCAAGCAGGAGAGACGACTTCTTACCTCTTGGATGCAGCAGAGATGACCGCAGCGGCAGACAATATCCCGGGAGAATATTACTACGGTATCCATGTGGACGGGCAATTGATCAGTCCTGACCGTATCAATGACTTCTTGGCTGCAGATGGGAGCTTTACCCACCATGATGACTTGTCAGACTTCTTGACAGCCGTACAGAACGGTTCCATTGATAACAACTGGGGGAACCCGGGACCAGATGACAATGTCCAACCCGACCAAATCAACTTTAGTATCATGGCACCGGGGACCATCTTCACTATGGCTGGGGAGCAGTATCGTCATTTGGAGAATATGGGAGATAATAATCACATGATTATACGTAATGCGGCAATTCGTAATACAAACTTCTCTACTATGGAACAACGGACCGAGGACTGGTATGCTGGTCTTGATTCCTCAGTTCAAGCACGGGTTCAGCGGGTATCAGACAACTTTATGACAGGAAGTGTTAACGGTGATGAACTCACTTGGACAGCAGGTCGGAGGCGCTGGTTACCAACAAACCTAGATGCTTTCCCTGAAGTTGCGGCGGATGAGACTCGAGTTGACTCAAGTGGGAGTCCGCGGGCATTTATCCTTTCCTTAGCAGATGTAGTCCGCTTGTCAGGTCCAGGACGTGCTTTCCCTGATCATGAAGCACGTGTGGGCTCAGGACCAGAAGGTGACTGGTGGTTGCTTCGTACGCTCGCGACAGATGGTGCTTGGCGGGTGCAACGTGATCCCTCTATTGGGGTGTTGTCTAGTCACCATGCAGGTTCTATTTTAGGATGGGGTGGTGTGCGCCCAGCCCTCATTGTTCGGCAGTAAGCCTTCTATTCGAGAGGCAGGGATAAGTGTAAGACGGTATGAAAAAAGAGGAATGCTCAGACAGGGGATTCCTCTTTTTTATTAACAAATAATACTTCTTCTTTCAGAAGTTAAAGTCAAGGTGTCATTGGCTTGTATCTCAAAAGTTTCTCCATCAATCTGTACAGGTTGGGTGGACTGAGGTGTGACAGACACGGCAGTAGAAACACTGTGGTGGAAAATATCGTTTTCTAAATGTCTTCCTTGAAGGACACTCGGGATAAGTGAAAATATTTTAGGCATACTGTATTTGTCCAGCTCGATAAGATGTATCTCTTGATTGAGGTTTGAGGCCTCGGGAGCAATTTTAACCCCACCACCAAAATAAGGATGTTTGGTAAAAGTAAGGAGAAAAGCATTGTCAAACTTGAATGTATCCTTTAGATTGTAAATAGAAATACAGAAAGATTTTTTGCTGAACAAAACGTGCAGAGCTGTCATAAGATAAGAAAGCCTGCCCAGTTTGATAGAGTTCAGGAGCTTTTTTACGCGACTGCCGTTTGTAGCTTTAACGATAGCAGCATCCAGCCCTATTCCCACATTATTGAGGGCATATCCCGAAAAAGATTGGGATTTATACTGCATAACATAAAAATCTTTTATCTGGTTGCGGCGGATATCTTTAAAAGCTTGGATAGGATCAAAGGACAGTCCGAGACTGCGGGCAAAATCATTGCCAGAGCCTGAGGGAATATAGCCAAAGGAAAAATCAGCGGGTAAGGCGTTGAGGGCGAGAGAGATGGTGCCATCTCCACCTAAAATAAGGAGTTGATCCTCGGGCTTTTTTTCTTCAAGAATTTGCTGGATAAAGGATGCTTCTTGACCCGTACGCTCAGTCGCAAAGAGTTTATATGATAAGCCGTTTTCTTCAAGATAAGGCAACAGGAGTTTCAATGAACGCTCCCCTTTGCGGGAACCGGCATTTGGATTGGCAAGAATGTAATAAATCATAGAACTATTCTATCAAAAAAATATATTTTAGAGGTAAATAACATAAGGATTGCGAATGATACGAAACTTTTTCGTAAAAGTAACAAGCCAACAGGAGGATTTTGAATGAGGCAAAAAAACGCGAAAAGTCTTTTATATGTTATAATTAAGAGAAACAGTTAATTATAAGTGAAGAATGTCGGTTTATAAAAATAGAACTAAGGGTTATCGGTAAGCTGACCGGCATAGAAAAATATAGGTTAAAACATGCAATACGAAGAAATAAACGAAAAAACGATAAAGATTAGCCTAACTTTTCAAGACTTGGTTGATCACGAGGTGAAGCTCTCAGATTTTTTTACCAATCAATCCATGGTTGAAAATCTTTTTTATGAGCTTGTAGAGGAGCTTGGACTTGAAGAAAGGTTTTCATCAGGGCTTTTGACTTTCCAAATTCAGCCTTTTCCAAAAGGTGTAAACATCATTGTTACAGAGGAAAACATTGACATTGATCCGACCACGCTTCCAGATGATCCAGAAGAGTTCGAGCAGCTCATGACAGATTTTTTTGGTCGTGTTGAAGATTTGAAGCAAAATGGCGGAGCAAGTCCAGATAAAAACACAACTGAAAATAAAGAAACAAAAGTAAAAAGTAAGCCGGACCCGGACTTTGTCTTTTATTCTGTCGAGTTTGATAACATGATGCAACTTTTGGCAGCTGTGAAAAATGTCAAAATTGAGGCAGAGGAGTCAGAGCTTTATGGCTATAAGGATAAGTTTTATCTGATTATTCTTGATAATCAAAGAGCAAAAGGTAAAACAGAGGTAAGTGCAATGCGCGCACGCATGTTAGAATATGGGCGGGAAACAGCCAAAAGTCGTGAAACATTACAGGAGTATGGAGAATTATTGATAACCACTCGTGCTTTGGAAGTTCTCTCTAAAATTTAAGATATGATAGATACTATAAAAGAAATCCCTATTAAAGGTATCCCTTTTACGGTTGAGTTCTTTATTGTTCTCTTTGTTACTTTTGGGATGTCCTTGATATTTACACCTTTAATGACCTTTATCTCACGCCGTATAGGAGCAGTAGATAAGCCAAATGAACGTCGGATCAATACGAAAGTCATGCCTTCAGCAGGAGGACTTGCAGTTTTCCTGTCTTTTGCTATTTCTACTCTCTTTATTCTTCCCCTAATTGTACATCCGCAACTTCCTTGGGTGGGGGTAGGCCATCCCCTCGCTCCTCGTTCTCAACTGGTTACGTATACGAGCTATATTCTTCCCTTTATCTTTGCAGGGGGAGTTGTAGTTATTACAGGGCTTATTGATGATGTCAAGGAAATCTCGCCGAAGATGAAGATGCTCGGGCTGCTTATTGCAGCTTCAATCACATGGTTCTTTACGCATGCGCGATTTGATAACTTGAAAATTCCTTTTGGTGGTCCTTTTCTAGAGTTTCCAGTTTGGCTGTCTTTCATTTTTACAGTCTTTTGGATCGTATCTATTACAAATGCCGTAAATCTAATCGACGGTTTGGATGGTCTGGCTAGTGGAGTTTCCGTCATTTCCCTGTTTACGATGGGGATTGTGTCCTACTTCTTTTTGCCTAGTCCAAATATATTCTTGCCCATCACCATTTTTACTTTGGTAGCCGCGATTATGGGCTTTTTCCCCTATAATTATCATCCGGCGATTATTTATCTGGGAGATACGGGTGCCTTGTTTTTAGGCTTTATGATTTCTGTTGTTTCTCTTCAAGGCTTGAAGAATGCAACTGCTGTAGCCGTTTTGACACCACTTTTAATTTTGGGTGTTCCATTGACAGATACGATTGTCGCCATGGTTCGCCGTAAGCTTAACAATCAGAGCATCTCCAGTGCAGATAAGATGCACTTGCATCATCGCTTGATGCAGATTGGCTTTACGCATCGTGGAGCTGTGTTAGTTATTTATGGTATTGCGGGTATCTTTGCATTTATTTCCTTGATTTTACAAGTTTCAAGTCGTATTGGCGGTATCTTCCTGATTATTGCTCTGCTGCTTGGCTTGGGCCTCTTTATTGATATGGTTGGAATACTGGGTAAGAATCGACAGCCTTTCCTCAATGTATTGCGATTTATTGGGAGCTCAGATTACCGTGAACAACTCATAAACAAGAAACGAAAAAAAAGGTATAAACATGATAAAACAGGACGGAAATGATTTTTTCGCCTGTTTTTTAATACGCTATCTTCCTTGTGCCTAAAGGCACTAATGAAGAACGGAAATTTTTATATAAATTTCCTGAGCGTCTTATTAGTCAATAATCAAAAAAGTATCGTTTTTGATTATTTCCGTCATAGCTATCTTCATGGTACCTAAAGGCACTCATGAAGAAGAGAAATTTTTATATAAATTTCCTGAGCGTCTTATTAGTCAATAATCAAAAAAAGTATCGTTTTTGATTATTTCCGTCATAGCTATCTTCCTTGTGCCTAAAGGTACTCATGAAGAAGAGAAATTTTTATATAAATTTCCTGAGTGTTTCGCTAGTTAATAATCAAAAAAATATCGTTTGTGGTTATTTTTGCCACAGCTATCTTTTTCGTTCTCAAAGCTGATAATGATGGGTAATGAGCGCTGTACATTATTCTTGACTATCTTAAAAAATGCATTCAAAAATATGTTTGAATTTTATCAAGGATAATTCGGATAAAAAGCAGATTTACTCCTTTTTTGATATAATGAAGGATGAAGTGTAAAAGATATTTTACTTATGAATTGAAGGAGTTAGAATGGCAACTTTAGAAATTAAAAATCTTCATGTAAGTATTGAAGACAAAGCAATCCTTAAAGGTGTAAATCTTACAATTAATACCAATGAAGTACATGCAATCATGGGTCCAAACGGTACAGGTAAATCAACCTTATCGGCAGCCATCATGGGAAATCCGGCTTATACAGTTACTGAAGGAGAAATTCTCTTAGACGGTGAAAATATCCTTGAATTAGAAGTCGATGAACGTGCGCGTCTTGGGTTATTCCTTGCGATGCAATACCCATCAGAAATCCCAGGAATTACAAATGCTGAGTTTATGCGAGCAGCTATCAATGCTCAACGTGCAGAAGACGATAAAATTTCTGTTATGGACTTCATCAAAAAGTTGGACAAAAACATGGAATTGCTCAACATGAAAGAAGAGATGGCAGAGCGTTACCTCAATGAAGGTTTCTCTGGTGGGGAGAAAAAACGTAATGAAATCCTCCAACTCTTGATGTTAGAACCAACTTTTGCTATTTTGGATGAAATTGACTCTGGGCTTGATATTGATGCCCTTAAAGTAGTCTCCAAAGGTGTAAACGCCATGCGTGGTGAAAGTTTTGGTGCGCTTATCATTACGCACTACCAACGTCTGCTCGACTATATTACACCCGATGTTGTTCATATCATGATGGAAGGCCGTGTCGTTATGACAGGTGGAGCCGAACTTGCGAAACGTCTTGAAAAAGAAGGTTATGCTAAGATCTCTGAAGAATTAGGGATTGAGTACGAGGAAGAAGCATAAGTTGATGTTGTGTACGGTGGTTAAAAGTCAGAAAATTTTAAACTACCAAACATTATCATGGAGATACAATTAAATGAATGAAAAAATAAAAGATTTCTCGCTCATGCATGCTGAACCAAATTGGTTGTCAGATTTACGTCAAACAGCTTTTGAGGCTATGACAGAGTTAGAGATGCCTAATATTGAGCGTGTGAAATTCAATCGTTGGGGCTTGGATAATACAGAGATAGGGGATTCTGAGCCAAGTGGAAATGTACCAAGCTTTACAGAATTGCCTAACCATCCACTTTTGGTACAAGTGGGAAGTCAAAATGTTATGGAACAAATGCGTCCAGATTTGGCTGAAAAAGGTGTTGTTTTCACTGATTTTGCCTCAGCAATGGAAGAAATTCCTGAGATAGTCGAAACTTATTTCGGCAAGGCTGTGAGTTATAAAGAAAATCGTTTAGCAGCAAGTAATGTTGCTAGTTTTAATTCCGGTGCGGTCTTATATATTCCGGACAATGTCGAAATTGATGTCCCTGTAGAAGCAAAGTTCTATCAAGATTCTGAGTCCGATTTGCCTTTCAATAAACACATCTTAATTATTGCTGGCCGTAACAGTAAGCTTGATTATTTGGAACGCTTGGAAAGTATCGGTGACGGGAATGTTAAGGTTACAGGAAATATTTCTATCGAAGTCATTGCCCTTGAAGGCGCGCAAGTGAAGTTTGCCGCTATCGATCGTTTAGGGGAACATGTGACAGCCTATATCAGCCGCCGTGGTCATTTAGCAAATAATGCTACAATTGATTGGTCTATCGGAACAATGAATGATGGCAATGTTGTTTGTGATTTTGACAGTGATCTTAAAGGTGATGGCAGTCATTCACAAATCAAAGTTGTTGGATTATCTATGGGGAAACAAATCCAAGGGATTGATACTCGTGTGACAAACTTTGGCCGTAATTCAGTAGGACATATCTTGCAACATGGCGTTATTCTTGATCGAGGCACATTGACTTTTAATGGAATAGGTCAAATCATGCGTGGCGCTAAAGGGGCAGATGCGCAACAAGAAAGCCGAGTATTAATGCTTTCAGACCGTGCCCGCAGTGATGCAAATCCTATTTTGCTGATTGAGGAAAATGACGTAACTGCAGGTCACGCAGCTTCTATCGGTCAGGTCGATCCTGAGGATATGTACTATCTTATGAGTCGAGGCTTAGATGAAACAACAGCCAAACGTCTTGTTATTCGAGGTTTCCTCGGTGCAGTTGTGACTGAGATTCCGATTAAAGCTGTTCGTGATGAATTTATCTCAATTATCGAGAGAAAGTTGGCAATCTAATGATTGACTTAAAAAAAGACTTTAAAATTCTTAATCAAAAAGTTAATGATGAACCATTAGTCTACTTGGACAATGCAGCCACCACCCAAAAGCCACAGCAGGTATTGGATATTTTGACAAAATATTATGAACATGATAATGCCAATGTCCATCGTGGGGTTCATACTCTAGCAGAGCGTGCAACGGCAGATTATGAGGCAGCCCGTGAAAAGGTGCGAAAGTTTATTCATGCTGCATCTACGAAGGAAGTATTGTTTACACGTGGGACGACAACGGGCTTAAATTGGGTTACAAAGTTTGCAGAGCAAGTTTTAACAGCAGGTGATGAGATTATTATTTCTGTTGCAGAGCACCATTCAAACTTTGTCCCTTGGCAACAAGTCGCTGAAAAAACAGGGGCTCTTTTGAAGATTGTTTATCTGAAAGATGGTGCTTTGGACATTGATGACTTAAAGGAAAAACTGACTGCCAAAACAAAGTTTGTAAGTTTAACCCATGCCTCAAATGTTTTAGGATCGATTACTCCGATTAAGGAAATTGCTGAGTCGGTTCATCACTACGGTGCTTATTTTGTTGTTGACGGTGCACAATCTGTCCCGCATATGAAAATTGATGTCCAAGACTTGGATGTGGATTTCTTTGCTTTTTCGGGTCATAAAATGTGTGGTCCAACAGGAATTGGTGTCCTCTATGGAAAAGAGGCTTTACTTGATCAAATGAACCCTATCGAGTTTGGTGGGGAAATGATTGACTTTGTTTATGAAAGTCACTCGACATGGACCGAGTTGCCGTGGAAATTTGAGGCAGGTACGCCAAATATTGCAGGTGCTATCGCGCTCGGAGCAGCCATTGATTACCTTGAAGCAATAGGAATGGACAATATTCATCGCTATGAGCAAGAGCTTGTGGCCTATGTGATGCCTAAACTAAAAGCGATTGACGGTTTAGAAATTTATGGCCCGGAAGCAGTGGAAGAGCGAAGTGGTGTGATTGCTTTTAATATTCAAGGCCTCCATCCTCACGATTTAGCCACAGCTTTGGATATGGAAGGTGTTGCTGTACGCGCTGGTCATCATTGTGCACAGCCTTTGTTGAATTACCTTGGTCAATCATCAACTGCACGCGCAAGTTTTTATATTTATAATACGAAGGAAGACTGCGATAAACTTGTGGACGCTCTTTTGAAGACAAAAGAGTTTTTCGGCTTATAGTATTAAGAAAAACGGAGAAAAAGAATGGCACTTTCAAAATTAGATAATTTATACCGTGCAGTAATTCTTGATCACTCTTCTGCTCCGCGCCATGCAGGTGAACTCCAGCAGGCTTGTGTTGTTGATTTGAACAATCCAACCTGCGGTGATGTTATTCGCTTGACTGTTGCGTTTACAGAAGATAAGATTAGCGACATTGCCTTTAGTGGGCACGGTTGTACAATTTCAACAGCATCTGCTTCAATGATGACGGAAGCTGTGATTGGCAAGACAAAAGCAGAAGCTTTGGAATTGGCACGGATTTTTTCAGAAATGGTGACGGGACACGAAGATCCTGCGCAAGAGCGCTTAGGAGACGCACAATTCCTTGCAGGAGTTTCTAAATTTCCGCAACGGGTAAAATGTTCAACTCTGGCGTGGAATGCCCTGAAAAAAGCGATTGAGACAGATGGTAGTGCTACCGTATCTGAATCTCACTAGAATGCAAATAAAGAGAGGAAAATAATGACAGAAGAAGTTCCAGTATTAGAAGAATATAAATTTGGTTTTCATGATAATGCTGAATTAGTCATGTCTACAGGAACAGGTCTGACAGAAGAGGTTATTCGTACAATGTCGGCCGCAAAAGAAGAACCAGAATGGATGCTGGATTTCCGCCTCAAGTCCTTCGAAGCCTTCAAAAAATTAGATCTCCCAGAATGGGGACCTGATTTGTCAGACATTGATTTTGATGATGTAGTGTATTACCAAAAACCCACCGATAAACCTGCACGTACTTGGGAAGAAGTCCCTGATGAAATTAAGGAAACCTTTGAAAGAATCGGTATCCCAGAAGCAGAGCGTGCTTATTTGGCAGGAGCTTCGGCACAATATGAGTCAGAAGTTGTTTACCACAACATGAAGGAAGAATTTGAAAAGCTTGGTATCATCTTCACCGATACCGATTCTGCTCTGAAGGAATATCCAGATCTTTTCAAAAAATACTTTGCAAAACTTGTCCCTCCAACAGACAATAAATTAGCCGCCTTGAACTCAGCAGTTTGGTCTGGAGGAAGCTTCGTTTACGTGCCTAAGGGAGTAAAGTGTGAAATTCCTATCCAAGCCTATTTCCGTATCAATAACGAAAAATCAGGACAGTTTGAACGTACTTTAATCATTGTTGATGAAGGAGCTTCTATCCAATATGTGGAAGGCTGTACTGCACCAACATATTCATCAGCCAGCTTGCACGCTGCTGTTGTTGAAATCTTCTGTGAAGAAGGTGGATACATGCGTTATTCAACCATTCAAAACTGGTCAGATAATGTCTATAACTTGGTAACAAAACGTGCCAAAGCAGAGGCAAATGCGACCGTGGAATGGATTGATGGTAACTTAGGTTCACGTGTCTCTATGAAGTATCCAGCTGTCTATTTAGACGGTCCTGGCGCACGTGGTACAATGCTTTCGATCGCCTTTGCTAACGCAAATCAAGAGCAAGATACAGGTGCCAAAATGATTCATAATGCACCAAATACAAGCTCATCGATTATTTCTAAATCCATCTCTAAATCTGGTGGAGCCGTAAACTATCGTGGACAAGTAACCTTCAACAAAAACTCCACACATTCTAAATCACATATTGAATGTGACACGATTATTATGGATGATATTTCAAAATCAGATACAATTCCATTTAATGAGATTCACAACTCACAAGTTGCCTTGGAACACGAAGCTAAAGTATCTAAAATCTCAGAAGAACAGTTGTACTATTTGATGAGCCGTGGTTTAACAGAAAAAGAAGCCACAGATATGATCGTGATGGGCTTCATTGAACCATTCACAAAAGAGCTTCCAATGGAGTACGCAGTAGAACTCAACAGATTGATTTCTTATAGTATGGAGGGTTCAATCGGGTAAAGAAAAAGCAAAGCTTTTTCCCGATTGAATCGGCGAATAGGGATTTTCGTAAGAAAATCTTCACTCGTATCGGGTAAAGAAAAAGCAAAGCTTTTTCCCGATTGAATCAGCGAATAGGGATTTTCGTAAGAAAATCTTCACTTGTATCGGGTAAAGAAAAAGCAAAGCTTTTTCCCGATTGAATCAGCGAATAGGGATTTTCGTAAGAAAATCTTCACTTGTATCGGGTAAAGAAAAAGCAAAGCTTTTTCCCGATTGAATCAGCGGATAGGGATTTTCATAAGAAAATCTTCGCTCGTATCGGGTAATAAATAAGGCGCAGCTTTTCCGATGAAAAAATATTGTAAGTGTAAATATGTCCTTCGTATTTTATGAGGGGCATATTTATTTTATACTTTTTCAAATTGCAAGGTGCTATTCTAACCAGAAACTCAGATATGTATCAGATTTCCTGAACAAGTAACACAACTTCCTACTTTCAATTTTTTGTGTTAAACTATTAAACAGTATGTAAAAGAAAGAGCAGTAATATGAGTATTATCAATGTAAAAAATTTATCCCATAGCTTTGGCGAGCGCGTGATTTTTGAAAATGTGTCTTTTCGTCTGCTTAAAGGCGAACATGTCGGGCTTGTCGGGGCAAATGGTGAAGGAAAATCCACCTTTATGAATATCATCACAGGTGCTTTACAACCTGATGAAGGAAAAGTGGAGTGGTCTAAAAAAGTTCGCGTGGGTTACTTGGATCAACATGCAGTCTTACAAAAAGGACAAACGATTCGGGATGTTCTTTCAAGTGCCTTTCAGTACCTTTTTGATATTGAAGCGGAAATTAATGAGCTTTATCTGAAGATGGGAGATGTGCCCCCAGAAGAGATGGATCAACTTTTGGAAGAAGTCGGCGAACTGCAAGATATTCTGGAGCAAAGTGATTTTTATCAAATTAACTCTAAAGTAGAAGAAATCGGGCGCGGACTTGGTCTTCACGAGATTGGTTTTGAGCGTGATGTTGAAGATCTTTCTGGTGGCCAACGCACCAAGGTTCTTTTGGCAAAACTCTTGCTGACAAAACCCGAAATTCTGATGCTGGATGAGCCCACAAACTATTTGGATGAAGAACATATTGCATGGCTTAAACAGTATCTTCTGGACTATGAAAATGCCTTTATCTTGATTTCGCATGACATTCCTTTCCTGAGCTCTGTCATTAACATCATTTATCATATGGAAAATGGCTCCTTAGACCGTTATGTTGGTAATTACGAAGATTTTCAATCTGTCTATGAAATGAAGAAAAAACAAGAGTTAGCTGCATATAAACGTCAACAGGCAGAAATAGCAGATCTTAAAGATTTTGTGGCGCGAAATAAAGCACGTGTAGCTACACGAAATATGGCCATGTCCCGTCAGAAAAAGTTAGATAAAATGGACATGATTGAACTAAGTGCCGAACGACCAAAACCGCAATTTGACTTTAAAAAAGGTCCAACTTCAAGTAAACTTATTTTTGAGACGAAGGATTTAGTTATTGGTTATACTGAACCTTTATCTCGTCCGCTTAACTTGCGAGCTGAACGTGGACAGAAAATTGTTTTTACAGGGGCAAATGGGATTGGTAAAACAACACTCTTGCGCAGTATCCTAGGCGAAATAAAAGCGCTTAGTGGTGAAGTTCAACGTGGTGAAAAGTTAGAGATTGGCTACTTTGAGCAAGAAGTCAAAAGCGATAATGGAAAAACATGTTTGGAAGAGATTTGGGACACTTTTCCGGCAATGAACCAAGCAGAAGTTCGTGCAGCACTTGCGCGTTGTGGCTTAACCAAAAAACACATCGAAAGTAAAGTTGCTGTTTTAAGTGGGGGTGAAAAAGCTAAAGTTCGCCTGTGCAAATTAATGAATGCTGAAAGCAATGTTCTTGTCCTTGATGAACCAACTAACCATTTGGATGTGGATGCCAAGGACGAACTCAAGCGTGCCTTGCAAGAATATAAGGGAACAATTCTTTTGATTTCCCATGAACCAGAGTTTTACCAAGATGTGGCTACTGAAACTTGGAATTGTGAATCTTGGACAACAAAAGTACTGTAAAAAGTACTTTTTGTTTTAGCAAATCAGAGTGATGATACGCAAGGAGCGCAGCAAGTTATGAACCATCACTTGCTTAAAAAGGTCAATTTTATCTATTTTTGGGCTTGGCTGTGTCTGTTCTCTTACTTCTTCTAAAAAAATACGATTTTTTATAATCTTTTTCGTAAATTCATGGAAAAAAGTTGTATAATTGTAGGAGTGTAATTAATCAGTTTTTTTAGGAGAAAATATGGAACAGCAAATCACAGGAAAGCCAAGTAGTACTTTCAAAAAGTTGACCCATTTTTTTATTGTTGATAAGGTTTTTCTCGTATCCTTTATAATTGCGGTGATTTCAGTAAGCATGGGTGGCGTCCAGACTGAATTTTTTGACGATAAAGTTATCGTCACTGTTTTTGGTCTCATGTTGGTTATTGCTGGTTTTCGCTCTACAGGTATTTTATCCTACATCGGCCAAAGCTTAGTCAAGAGAAGTAAAACAACGCGTCAGCTTGTACGATTTACCACAATGCTGGCCTTCTTTTTTGCTTTATTTTTTACTAACGATTTAACGATTTTGACTATCTTACCTCTTTATTTAACCATTACACGAGAGATAAAAAATCGTAAATCGGTCTATATCGGTGCAGCTATGATTGTTCCGGCCTGTCACACAGGGTCAAGTCTTCTTCCGCAAGGAAATCCTCATAATCTTTATCTGTATTCTTTCTATCAAAACCCAGATCATCATTTGGGACAAGCCTTGACAAATTTAGAATTTTTCAAGGGGACGGGCCTACTTTGGCTTGCTGGTTTGCTTCTTCTCAATTTGGCCTGTCAATTTATTGATAATGAGCCTTTGGTCATTGAGACCAGGGTTAACACGTTTAAGCGACTGGAAATTTCAGTCTTTATTGCCTTGATGGTCTTGATGGCAGCGGCAGTCTTTGGTTATGTGAACTTTTATTTAGCTGTAGCTGTCGTGACTGTTATTGTTCTTTTTTACCGTCCAGCTCTCTTTAAAGGGGTAGATTACCATCTGCTCTTTACCTTTGTTTTCTTCTTCTTAATTGTGGGAAATATTGCTCATATCCAAACTTTAACTGACTTTATTCGCAATGCCTTTGTTGGTCCACAAATGTCCTTTTTGGGTACGGTTTTTATGAGTCAAATTATCTCTAATATTGCAGCTCCGATTCTTATTTCACCTTTTACACCTCATGCTATTTCAGTTGTTATCGGTGCTGACATTGGAGGCATTGGAACGCTTGTGGCCTCAATGGCAACTTTGATTGCTTACAAGATTATCCGCATACAAGCAAGGGGAGAAACAGCAGGATTTATAAAATATTTTGCTTTGGTAAATGCAGGTTTTCTTGCAGTCTTAGTGGTGATAGGTTTAATCATTGTTAGCCTTGGAACTTAAAATAAAAACATGTAGTGAGGCGCTGCATGTTTTTTCGTATTATAAGATATGGAAAAAATATCAGAATACATCAGAGATAATTTAAAAATAATTATCGGAAGTCTTACAATTGTAGTCGTTCTAGGTGCTCTTTATCTGGGTAAGCAAGAAAAAAGCAGCACTAAGAAGTCAGACAATCTTGAATGGTCTGCTGTAGATAGCAAAAAATCAAAACCGGAAAAAGAAGTTAAGGAGGGAAAAAGTGTTGAGGAGGATATTTTTGTTGATGTCAAAGGAGCCGTGCGAAAGCCTGGTGTCTACAAGCTTTCAGCCAAACAGCGTGTATCTGATGCAAATGCACGTGCTGGGGGCTTCACTGAAGAAGCAGAAAGAAAGGCTATAAATCTTGCGAAAAAGCTGCAAGATGAAGCAGAGGTCTATGTTCCTGCACGTGGAGAGGTGGATACAAGAAAACTGTTGGAAGGAGAGACTGGAGGAACAGCTGAAAGCGAGAAAGAGGAAAAATCAAAAATAAACCTTAATACAGCTGATTTGGCGGAACTGCAGCAACTTAGTGGCGTGGGCGCTAAAAAAGCACAAGATATTATCGACTATCGCTCTGAAAATGGAAACTTCAAGAGTGTGGAGGACTTGGGAAAAGTGAGCGGCTTCGGTCCCAAAACTTTAGAAAAGTTAAGAGACTCAATAGTTGTAGATTAGGGGAAGACTGCAGGTAGCATATGAAGCAAAATTTTTCTCTTATTTATTTGATTTATCTTTTGGTTTTATTTTACTTTCTTATTTTCAGCTTTTCCTGGCCACTGTGCATTCTGACTTTGGCGAGTACGGTTCTTTCTTTTTATAGAGGTTATTATGGCTTACTCTTGATCTTGTTGGGTTTTGCCTTGTTTTTCTTCTGGGTTAAAGAAACGGAAAGAATAAAAGAAAGTAGACAGCCAGACAAAATTTCTAAGATTAAACCCTATATTGATACAATTGAAGTCAATGGGAGTCGATTAAGTTTTAGAGGAGAAACAAGTGGACAAGATTATCAAGTTTTTTATACTTTTAAAAGTCAAAAGGAACAAGAATATTTTAAAAAGCTAGATGTAAACGTCCTTATTTACTTTGAAGGGCAGCTAGAAGAACCTGAGGAGCAGCGTAATTTTTCGGGGTTTGACTACAAAAAGTATTTAAAAAGTCAAGGAATTTATCGTCTGGTACAGTTAGAAAAAATTCAAGGGATTGAGCGTTTGAACGGTTTTGACATGCGCCTTTTACGCAGGCAAGCTATTCTTTGGACGCAGGAACATTTTCCAAAACCCATGTCCTCTTATATGACAGGTTTACTTTTTGGCTGGCTGGATAAAGATTTTGAAGAAATGAATGACATTTATACAAGTCTTGGTATTATCCATCTTTTTGCGCTTTCGGGTATGCAGGTAAATTTCTTCATTGAACTGCTCCGAAAAATTTTGCTAAGACTGGGCTTGTCCCAATCTATTGTATTTTTTATCCAAGTCCCCTTTTCAATTTTTTATGCTTTTATTACAGGTTTATCTGTGTCGATTTTACGTGCTCTGCTCCAAAAAAATCTTCTCATGAAAAGAACGGTTGATAAATTTTCCTTGACTTTTATTCTTTTGCTTTTGTTTAAGACCAATTTTTTAATGACAGCAGGGGGACAGCTAACCATGATTTACTCCTTTTTACTGGTCATTTTCTCTGGGAAGTTCAACCATGTCAAAGGAATCAAAAAAACCTTGCTTGATTCTACGGTATTAGCTGTTGGTGTACTTCCACTTTTAATTTTTCATTTTCACAGTTTCCAGCCTTTATCTATCTTACTGACCCTATTTTTCAGTTTAATCTTTGACTTTTTACTCTTGCCGGGCTTACTTCTCATTTTCCTCCTTTCATTGCTGGGCATCAATTTGATTTTTTTTAATGACTTTTTTATATTTTTGGAAAGTATAATAAAAGTTGTGGAGTCTTTGTTCCAGTATCCTTTGATATTAGGGAAGCCGGACGTTTTATTTTTACTTTTACTTTTTGGATTTAGCGGTCTTTTTATTGATTTTTACAAGAAAAAAACTTGGAATCTAGTGTTATTTTCTGTACTTTTTCTATTGTTTTTCCTCGTTAAAAATCCACGACAGGCAAGCATCACGATGGTGGATGTGGGTCAAGGAGATAGCATTCTTTTGCAAGATAAATGGAACCGGCGAAATATTCTCATTGATACTGGGGGAAAACTCAACTTAGGCTCAGATGAAAGTTGGAAAAGCGCCTCCTATAAAAGTAATGCGGAGAAGACACTTATCCCCTACCTTAAATCACAGGGAATTGGGACTGTTGAAACTCTAATCTTGACTCATCCAGATGAAGATCATATGGGGGATTTGGAAATATTGTCGCAGAAGATGAAGATAAAGCATATTTACATCTCTGAAACAGCCTTGAAGAAAAAAAGTTTTGCTAAAAAGTTGTCCAAGTTAAAAAGTAAGGTCCATTTTGCACGAGAAGGGGATAAACTCCCAATATTTGATGGTCATCTTCACTTTTTAGCCACAGGTCTTGAAGGAAGGAGTAACAACGATAACTCTCTCGTAACCTTTGGTGAATTTTATGGAAAAAAATTTTTGTTTACGGGGGATTTGGAGGAAGAAGGGGAAAGGGACTTGCAGAAACGTTACCCCAACCTGCAGACGGATGTTTTGAAGGTCGGTCATCATGGGAGTAAGAGTTCTTCAAAAGTAGAGTTTTTGAAAAATCTTAAGCCGAAGATTGCTCTTATCTCTGTGGGAAAAAACAATCGCTACAAGCATCCTAGTCAGGAAACCTTAAAGAACCTGTATGCGGAAAATATAAAAATTTATCGGACTGATCAACAAGGTGCAACACGATTTATTTATAAAAAGAAGGGCTGGGTCATTCAAACGGTTAAATAATTTCTGTAAAAAAGAGTATGTCAAATTGTATGACAAGAACTCTTTTTTTGATTGAATAGACATAAGATTATAGAGATATGTAATATTTCTTATGTTATAATAGTAGGAAACGTTTACTTGGGTAGATAAAAGTAAATAGGATAGGAGGAAAAATGGCTATTATAAATGTTGAGTATTACTCTGAAACACTAGGAATGAATCGTAAATTTAATGTGATTTATCCAGAGTCCAGTAAGACAGGAAAAGAAGTGAACAGTGACATCCCTGTACTGTATCTCTTACATGGAATGTCAGGAAACGAAGATTCATGGTTGATACGAACAGGGATTGACCGATTGATTCGACATACTCAGCTTGCACTTGTTATGCCCTCGACTGATTTGGGTTTCTATACGAACACAAGCTACGGCATGAAGTATTTTGATGCGATTGCTAAGGAATTACCACAAGTTCTTCATAATTTCTTTCCTAATCTAAGCACCAAAAGAGAGAAAAACTTTATTGCAGGCTTATCTATGGGAGGATATGGCGCCTTCAAGCTGGCTTTGGCAACAAATAATTTCAGTTATGCGGCCAGTTTATCAGGGGCCTTGGACCTGTCAGACTTGAAAGAACAAAGTGCTGAAAATCAGGCTTATTGGACAGGGTTATTTGGAAATCTTGACCAGTTCAATGAGAGTGAGAACAGTATTCTCTATCTGGCAGAGCATCATGTAGGACCGCAACCTAAACTCTACAGTTGGTGCGGAGAACAAGATTATCTTGTAGCAGGAAATGATCGTGCATCAGCTGTACTTGAAGATAACGGATTTGACTTAATCTATAAGAAATCTCCTGGAACGCATGAATGGTATTATTGGAGCAAGCAGATTGAAGAAGTTCTTAAATGGTTGCCCATTGAATATAAGCAAGAGGAACGCCTAAGTTAAAAGAAGTTAAACTTATAAAAATAATGAATAATAAGAGAAAGTTCCTAAAAACTAAAACTGTTCATAAAGAAAACGTTTGCTCAAAAAAGACCGAACAATTGCAGATGAAATGTATGATAATCTTAGGTTAAGTTTTGACAAACGGATTGAATAGGACTATAATTTCATAGTAATAAAAATTTGCGAAAAATCGCATATAGAAAGAGGTCATTAAATGACAACAATCTCAATTGAAGCTCTTAAGGCAGTAGCTATTGGTATTAGTGCACTTGGTGCCGCTATCGGTGATGGATTGATTGTATCAGCATTTATTAACGCTGTTGCACGTCAACCGGAAATGGAAGGTAAGCTTCGTGGAAGCATGTTCCTTGGTGTCGCCTTTGCTGAAGGTACGTTCTTTATTGCTTTGGCTATGGCTTTCTTGTTCTAAAAAACGTTGATTTAACTTATTTATTCAACAATTATTTAGAAAGGAAGACGAGTTATGGAATCGACATGGACATTTAATGTTGGACCAGTGACTTTTGATGGTGTCATTCTCTACATGACAGCTTTGACCGTTTTAATTGTCTTTGGTTTGATTTATTGGGCAAGTCGCAACATGCAACTTAAGCCTACAGGTAAGCAAAACGTCCTTGAATGGGTGGTTGACTTTATTAACGGCATCGGACGTGAAAATCTAGGTGCCAAAGAGTCTCCAAAATATGCCCTCATGAGTTTTACGCTCTTTTCTTTCCTTCTGATTTCAAATATTATTGGGCTGGTGACTAAAATCACTGCACCAGGAGATGTTAGTTTATGGCGCTCCCCAACAGCCAACTCAACAGTTGACTTGACCTTAGCGATTTTAATCGTTGTACTTGCCAATACTCTTGGTGTAAAACAGTTTGGCTTTAAAGGTTATATTAAAAATTCCTTTTGGAAAGAACCGAAAGTCATGCTTCCGATGACAATTATGGAAGAATTTACAAATGCTTTGTCTCTGGGGCTTCGTCTTTACGGTAATATTTTTGCAGGTGAAGTCCTTTTAGGAATAATTGCTGAGATGATTCATTCGGGATGGTTCCTTCTTCCTGTTGTTTGGATTTTGGAGATGGCTTGGATAGCATTCTCAATCTTTATTTCAGCCCTTCAGGCTTATGTATTTGTTCTTTTGACAAATCTTTATATCAGTCACAAAATTTTAGCAGAACACTAGGAAAGGAGTAGAAATGCTTACTACATTATTAGAAACTGCTCCGAACACAGTTCTGGGGAATATTATCGTTGTCAGTGGTGCCTTTATTATCTTGCTGCTCTTGATTCGGAAATTTGCATGGGGGGCTATTACTGGAATCTTTGAAGAACGTGCAAATAAGATCAGCAACGATATCACAACTGCAGAACTGTCAAAAAAAGAAGCAGAAACATTATTAGCGCAACGTGAAGCTGAGCTTGCGGGTTCAAAAGAAGAAGCTGCAAACATTATCCAAACAGCTAACGATACAGCTAAACAAAATCGGGCAAACATCTTAGCTCTAGCCAATGAAGAAGCGGCAAACGTGAAGAAACGTGCTCAGGAAGATATTGAGCAAGAGCGTAAAGAAGCCCTAAGTTCGGTTAAGGGAGATGTTGCGGATATCTCTGTGCAAATTGCTGAGAAGCTCATTGGACAATCTTTGGACGCGCAGGCACAATCAGAACTTATTGACAGCTATATTGCTAAACTTGGCGAATAGGAGGTTGGTTGTAAATGACAACAGTCAATGCTCAAAAATACGGTAAAGCCCTGCTTGAAGTTGCGGAAGAACGGTCTCAGCTAGAAGTCATTCTACCTGAGGTAAACGAACTGACGCAGCTTTTTAAAGAAGAGAACCTGGCTTCATTCTTTGGGGCAGAGGTTTATTCTGCCTCTGCAAAATCGCAAGTCATTGACATGATTAAGGAAAATGCCTCAGACTTGATGAAAAATTTCCTTGATACTGTGCGTGCAAACGGACGTTTGGCAGACTTGTCAGACATTCTTGTTGAAGTCAAAAACACAGCAGATGACATGTTTAAGATTGCAGATGTAGAGGTCGTTTCAAGTGTCAAGTTAACTGAAACACAAATCGAAAAATTTGTTGCTCTCGCTAAATCGAAATTTGATTTGAACGAAGTAACAATCGTGAACACAGTAGATGAAAAGATTGTCGGTGGTTTTATCGTAAATTCACGTGGAAAAATCATTGATGCTTCTGTCAAATCACAATTGGCAAAAATTGCCAAAGAGATACTATAGTTATCTCTTATTTGGGAAAAATTCTCAGCCATTTAACATGAAAACTCAGAAAGGAGCAAAATACATTTGGCAATCAAAGCGAATGAAATCAGCTCACTGATTAAACAACAAATTGAAAATTTTACACCAGATTTTGAAGTCGCTGAAACTGGTGTTGTCACATATGTTGGTGACGGTATTGCCCGTGCCTATGGTCTTGAAAATGCGATGAGCGGTGAGCTTGTCGAGTTTGAGAACGGCGTATATGGTATGGCACAAAACTTAGACAGTACAGATGTTGGTATTATCGTACTTGGTGATTTTCTTAACATCCGTGAAGGAGATACAGTAAAACGTACAGGTAAAATCATGGAAGTTCAAGTCGGTGAAGAACTCATCGGTCGTGTTGTAAATGCACTTGGACAGCCCGTTGATGGCTTAGGCGACATCAATACAGGTAAAACACGTCCTGTTGAAGCTCCAGCTTCAGGTGTTATGCAACGTAAATCAGTTTCAGAACCACTCCAAACTGGACTAAAAGCCATTGATGCGCTTGTACCAATCGGTCGCGGCCAACGTGAGTTGATCATCGGCGACCGTCAAACAGGTAAAACATCTGTAGCTATTGATGCGATTCTTAACCAAAAAGGGAAGGATATCATCTGTATCTATGTCGCTATCGGTCAAAAAGAATCGACAGTTCGTACACAGGTTGAGGCTCTCCGTAAACTTGGAGCGATGGATTACACAATCGTTGTAACAGCTTCAGCATCACAACCCTCACCCTTGCTTTACATTGCCCCTTATGCTGGTGCAGCTATGGGTGAAGAATTTATGTACAATGGTAAGCATGTGCTTATTGTCTACGATGATTTGTCTAAACAGGCCGTGGCTTATCGTGAACTTTCACTCTTGCTCCGTCGTCCACCAGGTCGTGAAGCTTATCCAGGGGATGTCTTCTATCTTCATTCACGTCTTTTGGAACGTGCAGCGCAGTTGAGTGATGATTTAGGTGGAGGGTCGATGACTGCCTTGCCTTTCATTGAAACACAAGCTGGAGATATCTCTGCCTATATCGCGACAAATGTTATCTCCATCACAGATGGACAAATTTTCCTTGAAAATGACCTGTTCTACTCAGGGGTTCGTCCAGCTATCGATGCCGGTTCGTCTGTATCACGTGTCGGGGGCGCAGCCCAAATCAAAGCGATGAAGAAAGTTGCTGGTACACTCCGTCTGGACTTGGCCTCATACCGTGAGCTTGAAGCCTTTACACAATTTGGTTCAGACCTTGACGAGGCGACACAGGCTAAACTCAATCGTGGACGTCGTACAGTTGAAGTTTTAAAACAACCTTTGCACAAACCACTTCCTGTGGAGAAACAAGTCCTTATTCTTTATGCATTGACACACGGACATCTTGACGATGTTCCTGTAGAAGATATTCTTGATTTTGAATCAAAAATGTTTGATTTCTTCGATGTAAACTATGCTGACCTTTTGCAGGTTATTACAGATACTAAAGATTTACCAGACGAAGCAAAACTTGATGATGCGATTAAAGCCTTCAAGAAAACTACAAATTACGTTAAATAAGGAGGTTCATTATGGGCGCTTCACTTAGCGAAATTAAAGCAAGAATTGCTTCAACAGAAAAAACAAGTCATATTACTGGGGCCATGCAGATGGTCTCCGCAGCAAAGTTGCAAAAGTCAGAAAAGATTGCAAAAACGTATCAGATTTATGCAGACAAGGTACGCCAAGTGACAACAGACTTGGTTGCTGCAGATCGTGGGCCTTCTAAAAATCCAATGATGATTAAACGTCCAGTTAAGAAAACAGGATATTTGGTCATCACTTCGGATCGTGGTCTTGTAGGAGGTTACAACTCTAACATCTTGAAGTCAGTCATGAACAAGCTTCGAGAAAAACATCAAGGACCAGAAGATTACTGTATTCTTGCCTTGGGAGGCGTGGGAGCAGATTTCTTCCGTTCTCGGAAAATCAAATTATCCTATGAATTACGTGGTTTGACTGACCAGCCAAGTTTTGAGGAAGTACGCGAGATTGTAGGTCACGCGGTGTCGCTTTATAAAAAAGAAGAGTTTGATCAGCTTTATGTGTGTTACAACCATCATATTAATTCATTGACAAGCGAAGTACACATGCAAAGAATGCTGCCAATCACTTTTGATGAAGCAGAGGAAGTAGAAGAAACAGTGGCGCCAGTCAGTTTCGAGTTAGAACCGAGTCGTGAGGCTATTTTGGATCAATTATTGCCACAATATGCTGAAAGTATGATTTATGGCGCGATTGTTGATGCAAAAACGGCAGAACATGCAGCCGGAATGTCAGCGATGCGTACGGCCACAGATAATGCGAAAACACTGATTAATGATTTGACAATTCAATACAATCGTGCGCGTCAAGCAGCAATTACGCAAGAAATTACGGAAATTGTTGCAGGAGCTTCAGCGCTTTAAGTATGAAGTAATCTTTCTCAAAGAATTAAAGACAGAAAAATAAACTAGGAGGAAAAACATTGAGTTCTGGTAAAATTACTCAGGTCATTGGTCCTGTTGTTGACGTGGAATTTGCGTCAGATGCGACTCTGCCTGAGATTAATAACGCCCTCATCGTGTACAAAGATGTAGACGGCGTGAAAACTAAAATCGTCCTCGAAGTTGCTTTGGAACTTGGTGATGGCGCAGTGCGCACTATCGCTATGGAATCAACAGATGGCTTAACACGTGGGCTCGAGGTCCTCGATACAGGAAAAGCAATCAGTGTGCCTGTTGGTAAAGAAACACTTGGACGTGTTTTCAATGTGCTTGGAGATGCTATTGATGAAGGGAAGCCTTTTGCTGAAGATATAGAACGTAGTCCTATCCACAAGAAAGCTCCTGCTTTTGATGAGCTATCAACAGCTAACGAAATTCTTGTTACAGGGATTAAAGTCATTGATTTGCTTGCACCCTATCTTAAAGGCGGTAAGATTGGCCTGTTTGGTGGTGCCGGAGTTGGGAAAACAGTTCTTATTCAAGAGTTGATTCATAACATTGCCCAAGAACATGGTGGGATTTCCGTATTTACGGGTGTTGGAGAACGTACACGTGAAGGAAATGACCTTTATTGGGAAATGAAAGAGTCAGGCGTTATTGAAAAAACAGCCATGGTCTTTGGTCAAATGAATGAACCACCTGGAGCACGTATGCGTGTTGCTCTTACTGGTTTGACAATTGCTGAATATTTCCGTGATGTGGAAAAACAAGACGTTTTGCTTTTCATTGATAACATCTTCCGTTTCACCCAAGCGGGTTCAGAAGTATCTGCCCTCTTAGGACGGATGCCATCAGCTGTTGGTTACCAACCTACATTGGCAACTGAAATGGGGCAGCTTCAAGAACGTATCACTTCAACAAAACAAGGTTCTGTAACATCGATCCAAGCGATTTATGTCCCAGCCGATGACTATACTGACCCAGCGCCAGCAACAGCCTTCGCTCACTTGGATGCAACAACCAACTTGGAGCGGCGTCTCACTCAGATGGGGATTTATCCAGCTGTTGACCCATTGGCTTCTTCATCTCGTGCTCTTACACCAGAGATTGTTGGTGAGGATCACTATGCGGTCGCTATGGAAGTGCAACGTATTCTCCAACGTTATAGAGAATTGCAAGATATCATTGCTATCCTTGGTATGGATGAATTGTCTGACGACGAAAAAGTATTGGTTAACCGCGCACGTCGTATTCAGTTCTTCCTTTCGCAAAACTTTAACGTTGCTGAAACATTCACGGGTATTCCAGGCTCTTATGTACCGGTTGAAAAAACAGTGGAAGACTTTAAGGCTATCTTGGATGGCAAATACGATGAAATCCCAGAAGATGCTTTCCGTGGCGTAGGTCCAATCGAAGACGTTCTCGAAAAAGCTAAAAAAATGGGTTACTAGGATAGGAGGTTGCCGAGATGAGTGAAAATGTCATGGCTGTTCAGGTCATCACTCCTGCAGGTGTCATTTATGATCACCATGCAACCTACATTCTTGCGCATACTATCGGTGGCGATATGGGGATTTTGCCCAATATGATTTCAACCATCGCTGGTTTACAAATCAGTGAACTTAAGGTGCGTCGCCCTGATGATATGAAGCATGTTGATTATATCGCTGTGAATGGTGGAATTATCGAAGTGAAAGAGAGCTTGATTACTGTTATTGCAGACTCTGCCGAACGCAATCGAGATATTGATGTTCCACGTGCTGAACGTGCGAAGCTTCGTGCTGAAAAAGAACTTGAAGAAGCAAAAGCAGCGCATAAAGCTGATGAAGTTAAGCGTGCAGAGGTGGCACTTCACCGTGCGATTAACCGTTTGAATGTATCGAAACACTATTAATAAATCTCAAAACATCTCTCAGTGGATGTTTTTTTATTTTTTAACAGAAACGTAACAAAAAATCGAATGAAAATGTTAAAATGTAAAACAGAAGACAAATTTTACGTTAGTTTTCACAATAAGTTACAGAATAATTAATAAAGTTTTTTCAAACATCATGTGGAATAAAAGAGGGGAAAAGTGTGAGAAAGGAGGAAAATATGGCTTTGGGTTATTGCGAAGAAGTAATGCAAACTTTAGAAGTTCTTGAAGAAACGCTTAATCAATTTGAAATTTTGAAGATAGAATTTTTAGAAGAAATTCAACATAAAATCGATTATCGTTCGGCCTTATTGGCCTTTGCATTACCAATAGTTGTTCTTTTTTTCTACCTTGCGAACGATTTTTCTTTCATTGAGGGACAGCCAGAACGCTCTATTCTGGAGGCTTTTCTAGGGACATTCATTGTTAGCTTTTCCCTGTGGGCACTGGGCGTTTTTTTGAACGGTTTACTTAAAAAAGTATTTGGGAGTGACGCATTACCTATAGGGAGAAAAGCCCTCGTCAAACAGATTTTTCCAAAATATAGTCGAAAAAGAAAAGAACTTGTTGATGATGTTGAAAGAATCTTAGACTGTCAAACCTTGAAAAGTACACCGATTCCAGAAAGATATCTAAATTTGAAGAGCATTGACTACATCATTCGAGTTTTAAAACTAGAGGAAGTTTCTAGTCTACAAGAAGCAGTTGAATTACTGGATTTGGAAGTCAAAAATTCTCGGATTCAACATACTTTGACAGATAAAGCAAGTACACTTCGTGCTACAGAAATTATCAATGGTGACATGGGGCAACTTTTCTTTGAAGATTTGCTTAAGACAAGCCCGCATATGAGAAAATAAATTCCAGAAGTTTCTGGAGAAATGTTTATATACCGTTTAAAGGGGTTGTGAACAAAAAGGAAAACATTAGAAAGGAGTTTTGAAGCTATATGAGAAATAAAAAACAAGTCATCAGTTTAACGGTCGCTTTAGTTGGGAGCATCACAACAAGTCCTGCCCCTCTCAAAGCACTCTCTCTTTCCGCTGCTGATGGGATACAAGGGAGTACGGCAGCATATAACATGGTCTTGCCAGAAAACTTTTCTCAGGGTGCCGAGCAGGATATGGGCAAGAACGTCTGGGACCTATCGGAGAACCACACAGGCGATAAAAATCTTACTTTCCATTTAACGCATGAGGAGGCGAACATTGATACGTCAACGGCAGGGGGGCAAGAGGTATCAGAAACTCCTGATTTAATCGTACCGCCAGTGACGACTGAACCGCCACACCCCATTACACCAACAATGCCACCGCTAATACCGATAAAACCAGATATAACCGTTCCGACGATTCCGCCAGTAACGGTAGAACCGCCTAAGCCTATTACACCAACTGCTCCACCACTAATACCAATGCAACCTGATTTCACTCTACCAACTGTAGCACCACTTCTTCCAGAATATCCTGCCCCAATCACGCCAGTCGTTCCTATAGGAGAGCTTGAAAGCTTGGGACAAGAAACATCTAATCTTCACGAGAGGGCTGATGAGAAGAGTAAAAAAGAACAAGTGGAAAAGTTGCTCAATAAGGGAATTTCAAAACCACAAGTCTCTGCTTCTCATACAGCAACTTTGTCAGATAAAGCGTACACTCGCTTAGGTCAAGGACTTGTGGCTTTGGAAGGAGAACAAACGGCAAAAAATACAAATATTCAAGATGAAGGAAGCCAGGTCGAAAAAGAAGCAGTGCGTAAGCATTCTATTGCAGTTAATGCTGCCAGTGCTGGCGGGGCTGTCACAGGAGTTTGTGCTTCTGCCTTATTTCTAAGCGCGTTGAAAAAACTCAGCTGGTTGCGGCAATTTTTTGGAAAGTGAAAAGAAGAAATCTCTGAAAGAAGGGATTTTTTTGATACACTTCAACAAGTAAGGCTTATCTCAAACTTGCTGAGCGGGTTTAGCCAATGTGAAGCGTCTGCACAGGCAAGTCAAGAAAAGAGTGAGAACTAAGCTAGAAATCAAGTCTCTTGGGTAACAGAAGTTATTTTTCTCTGTTCAATTGCTGTGAAATAAAGTATAATATTAAGATATAGAATAGAAAAAAGACAAGGTGAATTCATGGTTGAGATTTATTTAGTAAGGCACGGAAAAACAATGTTCAATACAATCGGTCGTGCGCAAGGCTGGTCTGACACCCCTTTGACAGCAGAGGGGGAACGTGGTGTTATGGAATTAGGGCTAGGCTTCAAAGAAAAGGGATTAAAATTTGATCGCGCCTATTCCTCTGATTCCGGAAGAACTATTCAAACTATGGGCTTCATCTTGGAGTATTCAGACAATCAAAATATTCCTTACAAGATGGACAAGCGCATCCGTGAGTGGTGTTTCGGCTCCTTTGATGGAGGTTATGATGGAGAGCTATTTGATGGGGTTCTTCCGATTGTATTTGATGAAAAGGATTGGAGAGCTACTGGCAAATTTCCGACAGATGAAGAACTGGCGCGTGCAATCTATGAAGTAGATACTGCAGGCTGGGCTGAAACCTGGGAAGAACTCTCTGGACGCATCATGAGTGGCTTTGCGGATATGGCTGCTGAATCAGAGGCCGCTGGGGCAAAGAATATCGTTGTCGTGAGTCATGGCATGACCATTGGGAGCTATGTCAAGATGCTTCAGCCCGATATGGAACGCCCGTATAATTTAGACAATGGCTCTGTGACACATCTTAGTTTTGAAAATGGGAAGTTTGAAGTTGGAGAAATTGGTTCCATGGCTTACCGTAAGCTTGGAGCAGAAGTGATGAAAAATGCAAAGACAGACTAAAAAGAAAAAATTAAAAAAAGGAAGAATTTTTGGAGGGATCTTTGTTCTCCTAACCTTTATTTTTCTGTGTGTGCTTGCCGTGAATAAACTTCAATCACAAGGCACTAAAGAAACGACAAGTTCGAACAAATCGGCAGTCTCAAGTCCCAAATCTGAAAACAAAAAGTCAGATTTACCAGAAGCACATCAGTCAGATTGGAATTTAATATTGGTGAATAGAGCGCATCCTAAAGAAGAACTCTCTCCTCATCTAACAACCGTTGCTGGTGTTCAAGTGGACAGCCGCATTGCGGAAGCTCTGGAGAAATTTTTAGGAGCGGCTCAAGCCATTGATTCTTCTGAGCATCTCATCTCAGCTTATCGTTCAGTAGCCTATCAAGAGCAACTTTTTAATGGCTACGTAGAGCGTGAAATGGCTGGTGCTGCAGGTTCGCTCAACAATACAGGACAGCCAATTTCCCGGGAAGAAGCAGAGAATAATGTCAAAACTTATTCACAGCCGGCAGGAAGTTCAGAACATCAAACCGGCTTGGCTGTGGATATATCGACAGTGGATGCCTTAAATCAAAGCCCCAAAGATGTTGTGGCAGAGCTGAGAAAGATTGCTCCGAATTATGGCTTCATTTTACGTTTTCCTGAGGGAGGAAAGTCTTCCACGGGAGTAGATTATGAAGACTGGCATTTCCGCTATGTAGGGATAGATAACGCAAAATATATGGCAAAACATGATCTTACGCTTGAAGAATATCTAAAATTACTGCCTCAATGAAAGGAAACATGTTTAAAAGGAACCGTACATCTATGTTGAACAAAGCGCATCTTGTTTTATATGCTAACCTTGCTTTATTTCTCTACACTCTAATAAGTGTAGCACAAAGGCTTTTAGCAAGTCCTAATCCCTTCACAACTGTTTTCCAAAATACAAGTCGTACAGTCACAAGTTTTATTAATCAAGTCTTAGCTCCAGTCGCACAATGGCAAAGTGTGATACAAATTTTACTTGTATTTCTAATCATTCTTTTGATTATCCGCTTTTTTCATGTCGGAATGCTGCTTTTGGAGGTTGCAGCAGCTCTGGTAATTATTGATTGGCTTTATCAGTATTTCACACAGCAGCAAAGTTTAAGTCTATTGTTTCCACTAGCTGTTCTCCTTGTCAGCTTGTTGAGTATTCGCTTTGTCGCCAAGGATATTGGGCTGATTTAATGACCAAAAGCCAAAAATTAGCACTCTATAAAAAAGAGTGCTAATTTTTTGGTCTTTTTTCTTGACAAGTTATCAAATAAGGGATATAATAATATTGTTAGCACTTAAGGGTATCGAGTGCTAAATGTGAAGAAAGGAGACAAGTATGATTACAGAACGGCAACAGCAGATTTTGAATTTGATTGTCTCTCTTTACGCCAAAGAACATACACCAGTAGGTTCAAATGCCTTGCTGGAACAAATTAAGGCTTCGAGTGCAACGATCAGAAATGACATGAAAGTGCTAGAAAATCTTGGTCTTATCCAAAAAGAGCACACATCGAGTGGACGTGTACCTAGTATTTCAGGCTATAAATATTTTATTGAAAATGTATTACGCTTGGAAGAATTTACACAAAATGATCTTTTCGAAATTATGAGCTCCTTTGACGGCGAATTTTACCGTCTTTCGGACTTATTTGAAAGGGCGAGTGAGATTTTGTCAAGTCTGACAGGTCTAACTTCCTTTGTACTCAATGTTCCTCAAAGCGAACAAGTTTTACAGTCTTTTGAGCTTGTTACTCTGGATAATCACTCTATATTAACAGTGATGGGTCTAGCGACAGGTGAGATTCGTACCAACCAATTTGTTCTTCCTAAAAGTATGAGTGAGCAAGATTTACAAATCTTCACCCATCTCATTAAGGAACGTTTGGTAGGTAAGAAGGTTTTGGAAGTGCATTACGCGTTACGAACGGAAATTCCGCAGATTGTTCAACGTTATTTTAAAGTAACAACGGACGTCTTAAGGCTCTTTGATACTGTATTTGCTGACTTACTTACAGAAAAGCTGACAAGTAGTGGGCGTGAACATGTTTTTGAGTTTGCGACGGACAACCTGTCTGAGCTTTATAAAATTTTAAGTGACGATGCGCGCATGGCGCAAGAAATACGAGCACTGACAAATACAGAGGAGATGCGTTCAGTAGTTATTGATAATGTATCCTATTTTGCAAACTTAACATTGATTAGTCAAAAGTTTGTCATTCCTTATCGGGGACTAGGGACCTTGACAGTTATCGGTCCTGTAGAACAAGATTATCAAAAAACCTTGAGTAGGCTGGACTTACTTGCTAAAGTCCTCAGTATGAAATTGATGGACTACTACCGTTACCTTGATGGGAATCACTATGAGATAAGTTAATATAATATGAAATTTTTTAAAAGAAAAGGAAACAACATGGCTGAAAAAAAGAAAGAAGATATGAAGAAAGTCCAGGCTGAAAAAGTGGATGAGGTGACTGAGGAAGCAGTTGAGGAACTCACAGAGGAAGCCCTTGAAGATATCGTAGAAGAAGAAGTTTCTGAACTTGACGAAGCCCTAGCGAGAGCTGAAGAATGGGAAAATAAGTTTCTCCGCATCAGCGCAGAAATCCAAAACATCCAACGTCGTGCGAATGAAGAACGTTCAAGTATCTTAAAATACCGTTCGCAAGATCTGGCCAAAAAGATTTTGCCAAGTTTGGATAACCTAGAACGTGCACTTGCAGTTGAAGGTCTGACAGAAGATGTTAAAAAAGGTTTAGAAATGACGCGGGAAAGTTTGATAAATGCTCTTGAAGAAGAAGGGGTAACAGAGATTAAAGCTGATGGAGCCTTTGATCCGAACTTCCATATGGCAGTTCAAACGGTTCCAGTTGATGATGAACATCCAGCAGATCATGTGGTTCAAGTCTTCCAAAAAGGGTATCAGCTCCATGACCGCATCCTTCGTCCAGCGATGGTTGTTGTTGCACAGTAAGAAAGCAAAGTGACCGAAATGTCCTTAAACTATAAGAATAGATAAAAAAGAATAAAATAAGAAGAGGTAAAGCATATGTCTAAAATTATCGGTATTGACCTTGGTACAACAAACTCAGCAGTAGCAGTTCTTGAAGGAACTGAAGCAAAAATCATTCCAAATCCAGAAGGAAACCGTACAACACCATCTGTTGTTGCTTTTAAAAACGGTGAAATTCAAGTTGGTGATGCTGCGAAACGTCAAGCAGTAACAAACCCTGATACAGTTATTTCAATCAAGTCAAAAATGGGAACAGATGAAAAAGTTTCTGCTGGTGGTAAAGAATACACTCCTCAAGAAATTTCAGCAATGATTCTTCAAAACCTAAAAGCAACAGCTGAAGCATACTTGGGCGAAAAAGTTGAAAAAGCAGTTATCACCGTTCCAGCTTACTTTAATGATGCGCAACGTCAAGCAACAAAAGATGCAGGTAAAATTGCCGGTCTTGAAGTAGAACGTATCGTTAATGAACCAACAGCAGCAGCGCTTGCTTACGGTATGGACAAACAAGACAAAGATGAAAAAATCCTTGTCTTCGACCTTGGTGGTGGTACATTTGACGTGTCTATCCTTGAGTTAGGTGATGGTGTCTTCGATGTGTTAGCAACAGCAGGTAACAACAAACTTGGTGGTGACGACTTTGACCAAGCCATCATCGATTACATGGTTGCTGAATTCAAAAAAGAAAACGGTATCGACCTTTCACAAGATAAAATGGCGCTTCAACGTTTGAAAGATGCGGCTGAAAAAGCGAAGAAAGACCTTTCAGGTGTAACTTCTACACAAATTTCATTGCCGTTCATCACTGCAGGTGCTGCGGGTCCTCTCCACTTAGAAATGACCCTTACACGTGCAAAATTCGATGAATTGACTGCTTCATTGGTGGAAGCAACTCGTGAACCTGTACGTCAAGCTCTTGCGGATGCAGGACTTTCAACATCAGATATCGATGAAGTTATCCTTGTTGGTGGTTCAACTCGTATTCCAGCAGTTGTTGATCTTGTGCAAAAAGAAACAGGTAAAACTCCAAACAAATCAGTAAATCCTGACGAAGTTGTTGCCATGGGTGCTGCTATCCAAGGTGGCGTTATCTCAGGTGATGTTAAAGACGTTGTCCTTCTTGACGTAACTCCACTTTCACTTGGTATCGAAACTATGGGTTCTGTCTTTACAAAACTTATTGAACGTAATACAACAATCCCAACATCTAAATCACAAATCTTCTCAACAGCAGTAGACAATCAACCAGCAGTTGATATCCACGTGCTTCAAGGTGAACGTCCAATGGCAGCGGATAATAAAACATTGGGCCGCTTCCAATTGACAGACATTCCTGCAGCACCACGTGGTGTGCCACAAATCGAAGTAACATTTGACATTGACAAAAATGGTATTGTTTCTGTTAAAGCGAAAGATTTGGGTACTCAAAAAGAACAAACAATCGTTATCAAGTCTAACTCAGGTCTTTCTGATGAAGAAATCGACAGAATGATGAAAGATGCAGAAGCAAATGCAGAAGCAGATGCAAAACGTAAAGAAGAAGTAGATACACGTAACGAAGCAGATGCTCTTGTTTTCCAAACTGAAAAGACACTCAAAGAGCTTGAAGGTAAAGTAGACGAAGCTGAAGTTAAGAAAGCAGAAGAAGCTAAGGAAGAACTTAAAAAGGCACTCGAAGGCGATGATATCGCTGACATTAAAGCAAAATCAGAAGCACTTAGCGAAATCGCTCAAAATCTTGCAGTAAAACTTTACGAACAAGCAAGCGCTGAACAAGCAGCAGCAGGTCAAGCAGCGGGAACAGAAAATGATTCTAAAGATGACAACACTGTTGATGGTGACTTTGAAGAAGTGAAATAAGACAGTCAAAAGTAAAATTAAAAGTTCAAAGGGTTATATCCCTTGGACTTTTTTTGTGCCTTAATAACAGGTTTTATGTTGAATAGATTTATGCTCATCGGTGATGTTAATAAAAACAGTGATTTTTATTGGAATGCCTTGAGTTATTTGACTCAGGCTTATATGAAAAGCATTTTGTTTGTATTCGTTTTCATAAAATAGGATAATAAAAGTAGCAAAGAGTCTAGTTTTAAATTTTAACAGAAAGGAGGTTGTTATGCTCAAGATTTATACTGTATCTTCTAACCAGGAGACAAAGAAAGCGGAGAGTTGGTTGTATGCACATAGAATAAAATTTGTGGAAATTGACATTTTGACAGAGTTGGTTTCCACTGAAGAAATCTTACAAATCGTTTCCCTAACTGAAAATGGTATAGAAGAGATTATTTCTACAGAGACAAGGGCATTCACGCGTTTGGATATCGACCCTAATGGTCTGGGATTAGAAGACTTTATGGAACTGATAGAAGAAAATGCTACGTTACTAAAAGTGCCGCTTATGCTGGATGAAAAGCATCTTCAAATAGGTTTTGATGAAGGGGAAATGCAAAAATTTTTAAAGAAACCAAGTAAGAAAATTGTCGACTTGGCAAGTCAAGAAGTTCGAACGGGCTAGGCTCTGAAAAAAGAAATTGGGGCAAAAGTCTCAAAAATGAAACAAGCACTTAATCCTCTGTACAAGAATGCAAGGGTTAAGTGCTTTTTTGTTTGAGGGCTTTATTGGTAACTATTCTCCACACCATCATTTTTATGATATCACTTTGAATTTGGTAAGAAAAAGATTACAATAACATTATATAATATGTATATTGTGTTACTTAATGTGTACAATATACTTGACGAGGAAAAAGCCATGCTCTATAATCAGACAGCACAGCACAGCACAGCACAGCACAGCACAGCACAGCACAGCACAGCACAGCACAGCACAGCACAGCACAGCACAGCACAGCACAGTGATATGACCCCCAGAAGTTAGACTAGAAAAATCTAACTTTTGGAGGTCTTTTCTTATGAAAAAGTATTCTTTTGAATTCAAACTTAAGGTTGTGAATGATTATCTCTCAGGAGTGGGAGGCTATACATTTCTAAGAGATAAATATGGACTGTCTAACCATGAAGTAGCTCTTAGATGGGTTAATGCTTATAAAAAATTTGGAGAAGAGGGGTTAAAACGCAACCCTCACAATACTGTTTATGATTCCAATTTTAAACGCAATGCGGTAAACTTATACTTAACAAGTGAAATGTCTTATCGCGAAGTTGCCAAACAATTAAACATGAGTAATTGTACAGTGATTGTTCGTTGGGTTAAAGAGTACCGTCAAGAGAGGGAATTTGCTTTTATTTCAAAGCCTCGTGGAAGACCTAGAAAAGAGAATGAATTGTCAAAGCCTAAATCTAAGAAGACTAAGAAATCAAAAGAGGAGCACTCAGAGCTTGAGAGACAACTCGCGGAAGCTCAAGAAGAGAATCTTTACCTACGTGCTGAGTTAGAGTATTTAAAAGGCTTGAGGAGACTTCGAATGGAACAACAAATTCGGGAAAATCCCGACTTGTTCAAAGCCTCCAAAGACAATTCCAGTTCCCTCTTGAACTCCTCCTCAGAGTTGCTAGACTAGCTCGGAGTACTTATTTCTATTGGCTTAAACGCTTCGAACGTCCCAATAAGGACGAAGACATTGAGCAAGCTATGCTGGAAATTCGCAAGGAACATAAGAATGCAGGTTATCGTCCAATGGTACAGTTGCTTAAAGACAAAGGCTTTCATGTCAACCATAAGAAAGTACAACGCTTGATGAAAAAACTGGGACTACGTGTGACTTCTTTTGGGCGCAAATCCCGCAAGTACAATTCTTACAAGGGAAAAGTGGGCAAGACTGCTAAAAATAAGTTGAATAGACGCTTTCATACCCGTATTCCTCACCAGAAAATAACGACAGATACGACAGAGTTTAAATATTACGATAAGGGCGTTCAGAAGAAGGCTTATCTTAATCCTTTCTTGGACTTGTTTAACAACGAAATTGTGAGCTTTGAAGTCTCTAAGCAGCCAACTTATCATGCGATTTCAAGTGCGCTCACGCAGGCACTTGAAGTGACTTCTGACTGCCCTTATCGCCGAACTTTTCACTCTGATCAAGGCTGGGCTTACCAGACCAAAAGCTATGTTCACACGCTCAATGAACATCGAATTTTCCAGTCGATGAGTCGCAAGGGAAATTGTCTTGATAACTCTGTTATGGAGAACTTCTTTGGCCTTTTGAAGCAGGAAATCTACTATGGAAAGGTCTTTCACTCTTATCAAGAACTGAACACCGCTATTACGAAGTGGATTCAATACTACAACACCAAACGAATTAAGAAGAAATTGAATTGGTTAGCACCTGCTCAATTTCGGCTTGCTTATCAAAAATAAAATACAAAAAAATGAGATATTTCTATCTCATTCAAAAGTCTAACTTTTAGGGGTCACTACACAGCACAGCACAGCACAGGTAGGTGATACCTTTTTTTATAGTGCCCTAAAAAAGAGCCGTAGCAACATTTTAGTAGATGAAGCTATGGTTCTTTTTGTAGCTATCAACCAAAAGGTGGTGGCATAAGTGGGAAAGAAAGTGCAATCTAGCGAAACTATTACTGAAAATATTTTTCGTTCGTTTTATGGTCCTGATACTTTCATTGAAAAGTCCGCAATTGATAAGTCTTATGGTTTCAAATCAAAGAATGGGACATCATTTGCAGGTTACCCAGATTTTTTTCTTGATTTACCTGACTTTGCAATAATTGTTGAAGCAAAACCACTCTTACATTCTAGAGCTGAAGAAGAAGTTAAGTTCTATATGACGACAAACAACATTAAGAAAAATATGGTTGGGATTGCAGTATCGGGACGAGAATTAAGTCAAATAAAGGTAACCTATTTTTTCAAGAAAACGGATTCTGATGAAATAGAGAAGTTCAATATAAAAGATAAGCTGCTCACACTTGAAAATATTGGAAAAGCATTAAGTAAGCGTGTTTCGGGAGAAACTATCTCAGATGAGCAGCTTGTTAGCATTTTGAAGTCTATCAATGAAAAATTCCATGATGGTGGAATAAAAGATACCTACCGAAGTTTGTTTTTTTCAGGTATTATGATTGCATTGACTAATACAAATTTTCGGAGCATCTACCTGAACATTCAAGAACCAACTGATCAAGAGATAGCAACAACTTCAGTTACAATATTAAATGCCCATTATATGAACAAGTCAATCCTTCAAGCAGTTGATACTCAACTGGGATTAAAAGTCAATAATTTGTCAAAAGAGTTTAGTTGGCGTGACCAGTTTTCATTTATAAAAAATATCGACTTGCCATTGTTGACTTATAAGCAACTAATATCTCAAATCCACAATAAAATCTTTATCCCTTATCAATACGAAGAAAAGCAGGATATATTAGGAAAAGCTTATAAGATTTTTCTTTCTCGTGCAGGGAAGATTGAAAATAAAAATATCATTTTAACTCCTGACCATATAAAAGAGTTAATGGTCAAGTTAGCTCGATTAAACGTCAATGATGTCGTAATTGATACTTGTACTGGCTCGGGTGGCTTTCTAATGGAGGCTATGGAAACACTATATAATCTTGCTAAAGATGATGAAGATAAGCTTGAAGAAATACGAAATCGCCAGTTAATAGGATTTGAGATTGATCCTGTATTATTTTCGTTAGCATGTTCAAATATGTTCCTACATGGAGATGGTCGTTCAAATATGCTGTTTAGGAATAGTCTTTTAAACGTGAGTGATAATACAATTATGAACAATAAGGATGATGTATTACTTGAGTATATTAGAGAAAAGAAACCCACAAAGTGTATCATCAATCCACCTTATGAGAATAAAAATCCAATCAAATTCACATTACAGGCTATTGATTATCTTGAAAATAATGGGAAGCTCATTATTATTATGCCAAGTCCAACGTTAACAAAAAATCAAGGAAAAGATGGGACGACAGGCTTAACCGACCTGTTGCTAGAAAAAGCACGGCTTGATTATGTAATAAAGATGCCTCTATCTATTTTTAGAGAACAAGGGAGGACCGTTAATACTTCAATTTTTGGATTCACAAAAACTCCACATAATCCAACAGATGAAGTCTTGTTCTATAATCTTGAGGATGATGGATTAGTTAGCGTCCAACACAAAGGACGAATTGACAAAAACAATCGATGGAATGACATAGAAAATCAAATTGTAGATTCAATTAACAATTCTAAGGAAATACAAGGTATTTCGGAAAAGAAAAAAATTTATAAAGAAGGTGTTCTAAATGCAGCAGGCTACCAAAATGAGGACGGTAGTCACCACAAGTTAGTAAAATTCAAAGAGCTATTTTCATCAACAAAGGGAGAACTTGCTTCAACCAATGAAATGGACGATGGGGAATATGATTTTATTACGGCTTCGGATGAGTGGAAAAAGTATTCGTCATACACACATGATGAGGAAGCGTTAGTTTATGCCGTATCAGCAAGTGGATCATTAGGGAAAAGCCAGTATGTAAATGGAAAGTTTATCGCAAGTAATTTATGTTTGGTGTTGACACCAAAGAACTACGATAAATATCCAATCAACATGAAATTTTATAATTGGTATTTTGAAGCCATTAGAAAAAAAGTTGTTGCTGATCTTGCGGATGGTACTTCAAAACTAACAATCAATCCTGGCCACTTGAATGAATATTTTGTAGAATATTTCCCTATTGAAGAGCAGAATGCTTTTGTTAACGAATATATTGTTAAATATGATGAATTAAAGAAACAAGTGCAACGAGCTGAGAGGGATTTGAAAATAAATCTTAGAAATTTTATGTAAGTCTTTTATAGGATTACATGTGTTTGGGGAGTTTAAAACTAATAGATGAAGTCAAATTTGACTTCATCTTTTTTTTTTTTTGCACTTTTTTGGAAGTGAAGTGGGGGCGTAAAGCAAGAATTTTGAATCCAAGTTAAAATCAAGAAAAACAAAATGAAAGTAGGTAATTTAATGTATCAAGGGAGCGATAATTATGGTGTCCCACGGGACATTTTTGCAAAGTTTAAGATGGGAATCTTTTATGGTTTAGATTTTGGCTTTATGGCTATAGGTGGAGGCTTTGCCTGGTGGCTGAATCGTTTTTTTCCTGTGAGTCAATGGCTGAACATGCTTATTTTTGATGTGCTCACCGCAATCATTGTTATTTTTCTTATCATGCATACCAATGGTGGGAAGCGTAATTATATGGTCTTATTGCTCTTTTTGCGTACTAAGACAAGTCGAATCAAAAGGCAGTTCAAGCCACTGAAGAAGAAAGCACAAGGAAAGGAAATAGAGATCGATGCCAATTTCTAAATTATCACAAAAAGAAGATAAGGCTGTTCAAAAAGAAAAAAGGGGAAATCTGGCAAGTTTTTTAGAACACACGTTTTATAAGCGATTGAATAAGACCAAGGAGGCTGAATTGGTTTTAGTGGATGACAGTGTGCTTCAGATGTTTCGGATTGAAGGGACAGGTGCATCCAGTGTCAGCTATGAAGAACAACGGATGATTTTATCTTATTTTTATACTTTTTTATCTAAAACAAATGAACACTTCACCATTGAAACGACAAAACTTCCTGTTTCTACGGCTTCTCAAGTGGCGCATTTACGTCGAAAACTTCGAAATCTTACTTCTTTAAAACCTACAAGTGAACGTGGACACTTACAATTGGAAATAAAAAAGAATATGATTCGAGCAAAAATTGAAAAACAAAAGGAGTTGGAAGAGCGTTTAAGTAATATTGAATATTTGTTATTTCTTTATGCAGAGACTCCTCGGGAATTACATAAAAAAAGCAAGCAACTTGTCAGTTTAGCACGTTCCTATCGCTTTCATCTTTCTATGCTCAACCCTAAAGAAAAAGAGCTGGTACTGTTTCAGCTCAATAACTTGAATACAAAACTATAAAAGTTGTGTAAATTTTTGTGTATGGATAGACACAAGAATTTATGCAAGGAAAGGAAATAGAATGGTACATTTGAAAAAATACGAGAAAAAAGGCTATGACATTGATTTTTTAATGCGTGTTCAGCCACAAGGAGGTTCTAAATACTTCTCACACTACGTTCAGTATGGTGATGGGTGTGTGACTTACCTGCGCATTTATGATTATCCCAGAGAAGGTTTGGGGAGGATGTGGTTGAAAGAACTTCTCCAACAAGATCACGTGGTTTCTTTTTTAGCTATAGAGTCTTTGGATAGTAAAAAAGTTGAAGAAAAAGCTGAGAAATCAATCAATGAAAAAGAGAGTCGAATTGACATCAATGCCAAGACAACAGACAATAACCGTGAAGCTCAAGAAGTTGGGGATTTGTTAGAGTTGATTGATGATATGACACGTAAGCACGAGAAAATGAAAGGTATTTCTATTCGATTAGCTGTCTATGATTTAACAGAAGAAAAATTGATGACACGTGTCAAAAAAATTAGAGATGAAGCGAGTCAATTCAAAAGTACAGTCATGTTGGATGAACTGTACTTTGAACAAGAAGCACTCTTTACAAGTCCTGACTCGCATTATGAGTTATTAAATACGCCGAGTCACCGTCCTATTAAAAGTCGAGATTTAGCAGGCGGATATTTTTTAGATCATACAAAATTAGAGGATAAGACGGGGAGCTATTTCGGTAAAACGAAAACAGATGGCGTTATTCAATTGGACTGGCTCTTGAAAAATGAGTTTCGTACACGTCCTTTTATGTTGATTTCTGGAACGCCTAATATGGGGCAAGGCACATTTTCAATTGCTTTGATTGATGACAATTTTGCTCAAAATCATTATATTCGAAATATCAACTTGGATCAGTCTCCTTTTCTTAATAATTACACAGAAAACAATCTAGGTCTCTTAATAGATATGGCAGGAAGTCGAAATAAAATCAATATTTTCCAAGTCTTTCAAGGCGCAACCAATGAAAAAGGGGAAACAGATGAAATCAAATCCTTTGGTCTTCACATTGCAAAATTGAAAAACATGTTTGAGGTACTCAAACCCGATGCAACTGCGGATGATTGTGATATTTTTGAGGATTTAGCGACGGCCTTTTATTGTCAATATCCTTCAGAAAATAATCCTTTGTGGTATCGGAACCCCACTCTACACTTGAATGAGTTAAAAGCAACAAAAGTACCTGCAAGTGAATATCCGACACTTAAAGATTTTGTAGGATACGTTGAAGGGCAACTTGTTTTAGCTAAAACAGCTGAAATGGAGCGTTCTTATCGGCGCATCTTATCTACTTTTGTGAAGCTATTGAATACGAAACCTGATGTTTTTGAAGGAACGACAAACTTTACGGACTTATCAGAAGAACATTTGGTCACCTTTGATTTATCAGGTTTAACTGGAACACCTGATTATCTCAATGTCCAACTTTTTTCAGTCATGGCACTGATTTCTTATGATGTTATTCGAAATGGAAAAATACAGAGAGAGCGTTTAAGAAACAATCCTCGTCTATCAGAGTCTGAAGTGGAACATTACATTGTTAATATCACAGATATTGGTAAGATGCTCAATCCACGTACGCCCTCCTCAAGTGAACTGACACTTCAGATGATTGATGCCTTGTCTCAAAACTATGCAGGGATTATTGTCCAAGCAGGAAGTTTTCAAACAATTTTGAATTCTGGGGGATCTGGTTTTAAGGCGGAACGCTATCAGTCATCTATGAAAGCTATTTTTGGAATGATGAATTATCGTGTTTTCGCTCAAACATCGAGTGCAGACAAACAATTATTGGCAGATATTTTGCAAGAAGAAATCAGTCCCTATGAATTAGATGCTATTACAACTTTGGAACAAGGTCAACTTTATTTGAATATTGCAGGCAGACAAAGCATTATTTTTTCACAAGATTATGAAACATCAGATTTAGCAGAATATGGAGGATGGCACTGATGAAAAAATGGTTCGCTGGTTTTGCGATTCTTTTCCTATTGATTGGAGGTTCTTTTGGTGGACTTCTGATGATGACAGTCTCTTTAGGAGCAGGGGAGGCTGTAGCTTCGGCACAGAGTTGTAGGGATGTCCAAAATGAAAGTGCCAATCCTTCAAATGATAAAGATAGGACGAATCATCATGGTAAAGCTCTTTTTGATCATTTGACGAAAAGCAATGGCTTTTCGGGGGCAGGTGGTGCAGGAGCAGTTGCGGTTGCCGAGAGAGAGTCTGGATTGGATCCACAAGCGATTAATCCAAGCGGAGGAGTTGCAGGCTGGTTTCAGTGGTCGGGCTGGGGAAATACTATCAATGGGAATAGAATCACCTCAGAAGGCTCCATTAAATCGGGGGATTTATCTACTTTAACACCAGCTAATCAGTTTAAGCTGTTGGATTATGAGTTAAACGGCTCTAAAAATTCAACAAGAATTATTGTAGGAAAGGCGACTGATCCGCAACAAGCTGCTCTTGACTGGTCAGTGCTCTATGAGGGTATATCACTCTCTGATGGACAGACTAAAGAAGCTGAAATTAAAGCCAATGCACTCAAGTGGTACACGACCTTTGATGGAAAAAACATTCCATCAAGTATCAAAGAGGCGGTCAATGATGGTGCAAAGAATAATACGTACAATACCTATCAAGAAGCGAATAGTGGATGTGATGCAGGAGCTGGAACAGGAGAACAAGTAAAGGGTACCATTCCTATGGGAACGTACTACAAGCAACTGAGCCCTGAAGTAAAAAGAGCTATTGGTAAGCGAGCCAATTTCACTTCTTATCCAGATGATGAAGTCAATGCACCCTATGGGCACCAGTGTGTATGGTATGTCATATTTCGTACTAAAGAAATAGGCTGGGGAGTGACAGGAATGGGAAATGGCGGTGTTTGGGGACACAGTACACCTGGTTTGACAGTTGAAGTAGGAAAACCCAAACCGCATAGCGCTGTCAATTTTGTGGCGGGGAAAGACCCCTACCGTGGAAATTCAGATCCAGGTCACGTCGCTTTTGTCGAATATGTGAATCCAGATGGCTCTTTGATTATCTCAGAGTGTAATGTTGTGGCGGGTCAAACTGGTTTTGATCGTGCAACAGCAACTCAAACAGAAGAAACTTATGGCACAATTTCTGCAAAAGAAGCCAAAACATTGACTTACGTTTATCCAAGAGGAAAGTAGAGGGTTTAAATATGAGGAAGTTTTTGAAAGAAGGGAAAAAAGAAATTCAAGACTGCTTATTACTTGAAAAGCTTAAATTTAAGCAAATGGTGAAAAACAGACAATTCTGGCAAATTCAGCTCCTAAATGTTTTAAAAATCATGATGACTTTGAGCTTTTGGGGAAGTATCCTTTTTGCCTTTAGAAGTTTTGTGGGTTTATTCTTCATTCAGAAAGCTTGGCCAGGATTACAGACTGTGGAAGGACGGGAACAAGCTTTATCAAGCATTTTCGTTATTTTTTTCTTCATTGTTGTTTTTCGGTTCAGTTACGCTTTATTCAAAGGTCTGGATATTATGGAAAATACTTGGCGTTTTATGAAGCATAATTTTATCATTTGGAGTCTCAGTTTTAGTTTGATGGGCTTAAAAACTGAAAGCGTAGAGGGTATTGTTGGAGATGTTTCACAATCTTTTCAAATAAATCTCGTCGCTCTCTTACTTGGTTTTTCTTTCTTTGCGGTTCGTCAAATTATACAGTCTATGATTTTCAGAAAGCTTGATCAGCTCAATATCTTTGAGAAGTGGATTCCTATGATTCGTTGGTATGGAGTTGAGACAAGAAACAGACAAACTGCTTGTAATACTTTGAATGAAGGAAAGACGTTTCAGACAGGTTTTGAAAGTTCCACTCTCAAAATCATTCGCTTTAAATTCAAGTATTCGAGAATTGAAATGGTGCGAATACTTTATCCAGAAGCACAAGCTGTCTATTGGGTGGAAGCGGATATTCCTTCAGAAGAACCTAAAGCATTGGATTTCTCGGATTATCCTTTTAGTCAAGACGGTGAAAAAACGATTGAAAATGAAGGTAGAAAGGGTCAGGCAAATGGAGATTAAACAAAAAAGTATTATTTTAGGGCTAGGTTTTGCTTGTGGAATTATCGTCATGCTTCTCATAGCTTTTGTTCTTATGGGTGGGAACAAAGATAATCCTCGTGGAGCAGTCACACAACAGATTATAGAAGATAATAAAAAAGAGATTTCTAGCTTGAAAGAGGAGCTTGCGAATGCAGAGAAGACTTTGAAGCAATCCCAAGATGGTAAAACTCAGCAGCAACTCATAGACTTACAAACAACTGCTTACTCTCTTTTTAAGATCTATTATAATTATAATCAAAGTCAAACCACCAATGAAGAGAGACAAAAAGAGGTCGCAACTTTGGTGGCTTCAGAAGTTGCACAAAAACTTTTTCCATTATCTGCGGATAAGTCAAGTTCAGATTATGGAATGATTCAAAGTCACTTAAACAGCCTACAAGTTTATGCTCAACCGCAGACGGGAACGTCGATTACAGCATTTGTTGATTGTGACTATACCGCAAGTGCTGGAGATTTAAAATCGAATGTGCCCCATTATATTTTTCAAGTGACCTATGATACAAAGGGAAAGAAAATTACAGGTATGACAGAACTTGGAAAGGTAGGAAAATAATGGCATAATAATGGAAAAAGTACAAATATTTCTTTGTTTATAACACACGCTTTGCCAGTGTGTTTTTTGTTATAATAAAAAGCGAAGGGATCTACATGGATAAGATAAAATCATGCGTGAATGATTTTGGAATGTGATTTTAATTTACAGTTTTGAGTAAGGAGGATAATTTGAGAAAAAAGTATTTAAACAAGAAGTAAGGGATTTTCTTAACAATGGGGTTGTTTCAGAACAGTTACAAATGGTCATAAACAACTCAATCATGAGAATAGACGATAAAAGGTTTAGTGTGGATGAAGCGAAGGAGTATATTTGGGAATGGGGACTAAAACTTCAAGAACAAGGTTATAAATTTTCGAAATATGAAGCAGAATTTATGAATCAGAACATTCAACCAAAGCACAAATTGGCTATAACAAATAGTCTTACATGGAGCATGATGAGTATATTCAGGTGAAAATTATAATAAAGTGTATTTTTTATTTTATAAAATAGCTAGAAATTCTATTTATACTGTTTGATAATATATAAAATATGTTATAACAATACGTTATAACGAATGTTTATTCTAAATCTCAACATTTGTTGGGATTTTTTGAGTTACTTCAAGCACACAAATTGATTTTCTTCATCAAATTTGGATTGTAGATTTTTAATGTATTTTGTGGACATGGCAATGTTGTTATCAAGTTAATATAGTTTTTTATTAAATTGGTATAATGGTTAAAAATGTTGATATTGCCTGTTGTGTTTGTTATAATTAAGTTAGTGGTATACCTATTATATAAGCCGAAAAGGAGGAGTATCATGAAGCTTATTCAAAAAAAGTATAAATTTATTGTTTTATCTATCTTTCTATTATTTACTACTTTGAGCAGTCTATCAGTACCTACAACAAAAGTTTTCGCAGACGAAGTTGCGGATACTTCTAGTATCGTTGAAAAAAATGAGACGAAAGTAAGCTTTAGATACGGAGGATTGGCATGGGCTCTACAAAGTTTAGGTGGCAGTTTTGCTAAATCACCTACTTTTGAACAAATAAATGGAAAATATAGACCGCCTAAACATACAAATTGTGGTCCTTATGGTACAGGAGGCACGCCTAATTCGTGTAACATGTAATGAAAAATAAAGCGATAAAAAAAAGTAATAGTAAAGAAGTCGAGTTTTGGATTGTTAGTCATGAACATGAACGCCCTTATTGGATAAATCGTTTATTCTATCTCGGTCTTATGCAATGGATAAATGAAAAAAAACTGAGCTATGGTCAAGTTCTTCTTAGAGGGGGGGGAGTTCCCTTAGAGGTAGGAGATGTCCTTGTTTATGATGGAAAAACTCGTTTAGAACTACTTAACTTAGAATATATGACTTACAAGAAATTTAAAAAAAAATATAAAGTACTATCAGAGTGAGTTTATTGGAAAGTTTGAAAGTGGTTAAAGAGAATATAACAATAAAAAAGAGCACAGCACCAAAAGGGCTCTTTTTATTGTTATATTGATTGAGTTAGTAAACTTGGAGTAAACTCAATAATTTTTGAAGGAGTAGTAAGAAAGAAATAATGAGTATTGAAGGCAGATGAGTTAGTTTTGAAGATTCTTTAGGAGGTCTTTTTTATTTGTGAAAAAACTATAATATATTAAGCACTCTTGATGTTTAAGAGATTATCTTGATAAAACATGATACAATAAATATGAACTTTATCTTCTGGATAAACGAACTATCAGAAGTTATGAGAGGTGATTAGATGCCCATTACTTACAATAAACTGAGGAAATTGCCAATTGATTTGAACATGACAAAAACAGAGTTGAAGGATGCTGCAAGGGTTAGTAGCAACATCATCGTCAAGATGGGGAAGAATGAACCCATTTCAATTGATTCATTGGTGAAGATTTGTGTAATCTTGAATGTTGATACAGGTGATGCGAGTTCGATTGATTACAAGGGAAGGAGAGTGAGTTAAATGAGTAACTTTGATATGCTATCAGCACAGTGGCCTTTATTCGCAAAACTAGGCAAGCAAGCCGAACAGAACGTATACCGCGACCCAAATGTTTCGCTCATTAAAATCCGTCTTTTTGCTGAGCAACTGACGGAGGCTCTATTCTCGCTTGAACGATTGACACCATGTAATTTAGATAATCAATTTGACAAGTTACGTGAGCTTGAACGTAAAGGTGTCTTAGATACTGAGATTGCGACGGTTTTGCATACTATCAGAAAAATTGGTAATAAGGCTGCTCATAATAATTATGGAAATACTACTGAAGCTATGACCATGCTTCGTTACGCTCATTACTTGTCAAATTGGTTTATGGAAGTGTATGGCCCACTTGACTTTGCTGCCACGACTTTCGAAGATCCTAAAGATATTGATAAGGCCACAGCAGATGAGCTGACAAAATTAAGAGTTCAGGTTGAACTGGCTGAATCTGAGAAAAAGACTTTTCAGGAACAATTGGAAAAGATGGCTTCACAACCATCTTCACATTCAGAACAAGAAATCAAAACAGATCGACGTGCAAGGTCTAAGAAGTTTCTTCATAATGCAACACTTGATGAGAAACAAACACGTATCATGTTTATTGATGAGCAACTACGAAATGCTGGATGGGAAGCTGATACTGAAAACTTGGATTGGCGGAAAGGTGCACGTCCAGAGAAGAATAAAAATAAAGCTATCGCTGAGTTTCCTACGGCGGAAGGTCGTGCAGACTATGCAATGTTTGTTGGCTTGCAGCTCGTTGGTATCATTGAAGCTAAAAAATATGGAAAAACTGTTGCTGGTGATTTGGTTCAAGCGAAAGAGTATTCTAAAGAAACACAAAAATCCACTGAATACACTTTTGAGGAAACCGCCAATGGTTATAAGGCACCATTCCTGTATTCTTCAAATGGAAGGCCTTACTTGAAACAATTAGCTGAGCAATCCGGTATTTGGTTCTGGGATGCTCGAACTCCTGAGAAAACATCGTTTGCTTTAGAGAGCTGGCATAGTCCTGATGATTTGTTGCAAAAGTTGGTTGTCAATGAAGCGAGAGCAGAAAAGGAATTAAAAGAAGAACCATATCCAGAATTTGCGAATCGTGCCTATCAGATAGAGGCTGTAAAAGCTGTTGAAAGAGTTTTAGAAGAGAACAAGCGCCGTATGTTATTGGCTATGGCAACCGGAACTGGGAAAACAAGGCTTGCATTATCTTTGATGTATAGACTACTTAAAACGAAACGTGTCAGACGTATCTTGTTTTTAGTTGATAGAAGAAGCTTAGGCATTCAGGTATCAGATGCATTGAAGGATACTAAGATTGATAATCTCTCTTTTTCTGATATTTATGATGTGAAGGAAGCTGGAGACATCCTTCCAGAGCAGGCTACTAAGATTCAAATTGCAACGGTACAGGGGATGGTAAGACGTTTATTTTTCAAAGATGATGTTACTGAGATTCCATCTGTCGGAACTTATGATTTCATCATTGTTGATGAGGCACACCGGGGCTATACTGAAGACCGTGAAATGACTGATGATGAGTTGTTTTATCAAAATGAAAAAGATTATGTGAGTCAGTATCGTCGGGTAATTGATTATTTTGATGCAACTGTTGTTGGATTGACAGCGACACCTGCGCTTCACACAATTGAAATATTTGGTGCACCAATTTACACTTACTCATATACAGATGCTGTTGTTGACGGTTATCTTGTTGACCATGAACCGCCAATTAAATTCGAAACTCATCTGTCAAAATATGGGATTAAGTTTGAAGCAGATACGGATGTTGACATTTGGAATGATGAGACTAAAAGCATTGATAAAGCTCACTTGGACGACGAGTTAGATTTTGATATTGAACAATTCAATAAGAAGGTCATCACAGAAAATTTCAATAAAGCAGTGTTAGAAGGATTGACAGGCTACATTGACCCTAATGAACCAGGGAAAACCTTAATATTTGCGGCTAACGATCAACATGCAGATTTGATTGTACGGCTCTTGAAAGAAGCATATGCAGAAGAGGGTACAGTAGTTGACGATGACGCAATTGAGAAGATTACTGGCTATATTCGCCACCCTGATAAAAAAATCAAGTGTTTCAAGAACGAAAAATATCCAAATATCGTTGTTACGGTTGACTTACTTACAACGGGTATCGATGTGCCGGAAATTGAAAATCTTGTCTTTATGCGCCGAGTGCGTTCGCGTATCTTATATGACCAAATGTTAGGACGTGCAACACGTCTTTGCCGTAAAATTGAAAAAGAAGCATTTAGGATTTTTGATGCCGTACATCTTTATGATTATTTGCAAAACATTACAGACATGAAACCTGTCGTTTCAAATCCGAAACAGTCAATTCAAGAAGTCCTTGAAAAAACTTTGCAAGCCGAAGATGATGAAGAGTTTGGTTTTTTCAAGGCCGAGCTGATTGCTAAGCTACAGCGGAAAAAGCAGAGAATTAGCAAAAAGGATGAAGATGAGATTGCTACGCTGAATAAAACTACTGACTTGGACATGTGGATTCAAAGTATTAAAACGATGAACAAAAGTGAATTAGAATCGCAAACAGAAAATATCCATCGAGTTGCTTCATGGTACACCTTCAAAGATCCGATGGTAATATCCGCCCACGAAGATACTTTGATTGATATATCAAGGGGATACGGTGAGGGGAACGTCAAGCCAGCAGATTACTTGAACGAATTTAACAAATTTATTCGAGATAATATTAATCATATCCCAGCCCTTCAAGTTGTCGTAAAGCGTCCAAAAGATCTAACCTATCAAGATTTGAGGGAAGTACAATTACGGCTGAAGGAAAAGAAATTTGATGAAACGTCACTTCGAGAAGCTTGGAGACAAGAGAAGAAAGAGTATATTGCAGCAGATATTATTAGCTTTATCCGGCAGGCAGCACTTGGAACAACTCTCGTGGATCATGAAACCCGCATCAAACGTGCTATGCAAAAAGTCTATGGGATGGAATCTTGGAATCTTAAACAATTGAAATGGCTCCAAAGAATTGAAAAACAACTGCTGGAAACTCCAGTGCTCGCTCCAACGGCTAAACAATATTTTGATGAAACAGAAGTTTGGAAGCGGCAAGGGGGGTATAAGTTTGTTTTGAAACAAATTGGTGCTAATGTAGACAATATTGTTCAAGTGCTTAACGAGGAACTCTACGCAGCATAAGTAAGCGAGCCATGTTTCGCTCGTTTACATAAAGAGGAGAAATAATAAAGTGACAAATAACGAAATTGTACAAAAACTGTGGAAGATGGCAGATGTTCTTCGTGATGATGGAATTAGCTATCAAAATTATGTGACTGAATTGACTTATATCCTGTTCTTAAAAATGATGAAAGAACAGGAAACGGAGTCATCAATCCCAGAAGGATATCGTTGGGATGATTTGGTTACAAAAGAAGGGATAGAGTTAAAAACCTTCTACAAAAAACTTCTATTGGATTTAGGTAATCCAGAAATAGCAACCGATAAACGGTTGAACATGATTTATGCGGATGCGTCAACAAGCATCGACGAGCCAAAAAACCTTGAAAAAATCATTAAAGACATCGATGCATTGGATTGGTACTCGGCTAAGCATGAAGGTCTTGGTGATTTATACGAAGGCTTGCTTGAAAAGAATGCGAATGAAACTAAGTCAGGTGCGGGTCAATACTTTACACCTCGTGTCTTGATTGATGTGATGGTTGAATTGATGGATCCAGAAAAAGGCGAGAGATTAAACGACCCTGCGGCTGGTACCTTTGGCTTTATGATTGCTGCTAATCATTATCTCAGAGAGAAATACGATGACTTTTTCGACCTATCACCTGAAGAAGTGCAGTTCCAAAAGGATGAGGCGTTAAGTGGTATGGAACTTGTCCCAAACACCCACAAACTGGCTTTGATGAATGCTTTGTTGCATGACATCAACCCGAGACTTGAACAAGGAGACTCTCTTTCATCTAATGGTAAATGGATGAAGGGATTTGACTTAGTATTGACGAATCCTCCATTTGGTATTAAGAATGGTGGAGAACGTGCGACGCGGGATGACCTGACGTATGAAACTAGCAATAAACAATTGAATTTCTTACAAACTATCTATAATTCCTTAAAAACAGATGGACATGCTCGCGCTGCAGTTGTTGTTCCAGATAATGTTCTTTTTGATAGCGGAGTTGGTGAGTCAATTCGTCGAGATTTGATGAACAAAACCAATCTTCACACAATATTGAGACTTCCAACTGGTATTTTTTACGCGCAAGGTGTTCAGACAAATGTGCTGTTCTTTACCCGTGGAACAACTGAAAAAGACAATACTAAAGACGTATGGATATATGACATGCGTAACAATATGCGCTCTTTCGGTAAGCGTAACTCTTTAAATCGGAGAGACTTTGAAGAGTTTATCGAAGTTTACAAACGGGATGACATTGGCAATCGAGAAGAAACCTGGAGCTCTGATAATCCAAATGGTCGCTGGAGAAAATATTCAATTGATCAAATTCAATCACGCGACAATTTGAGTCTTGATATCTCTTGGATGGAAGCGGAGAGTGATACTCCGGATTACACGATTGCTGAAATGTTGGATCTGATGCAAGAAAAATCTGATAATATCGCAAACGCGGTAGCACGGCTGCAAGAGCTTTTGGGTGAGGTGGAAGAATGATAGATACTAAAGCCTTGCGAGAAAAAATATTAGATTTAGCGATGCGCGGAAAACTCGTTCCGCAAGATCCTAACGATGAGCCAGCAAGCGAACTTCTGAAGCGTATAAAAGCTGAGAAAGAAGAACTCATCAAACAAAAGAAAATCAAGCGAGACAAGAATGAAACTGAGATTTTCAAAGGTGATGATGGTTTACATTATGAGAAGTTCGCCGATGGGACAGTGAAAGAAATTGAGGTTCCTTATGAAATTCCAGATGGATGGGTGTGGGCGAGAATTGCTTCAGCTACAAAAAATATCGTAGCTGGTGGTGATAAACCAAACGAGGTTTCAACTGAAAAAACAAATGAATTTAAATTTCCAATCTACTCAAATGGAGTAAAAAACAATGGATTGTATGGATGGGCAAAAGAAGCGAAAATAACTGAGCCGAGCGTCACGGTATCTGCACGTGGCACCATTGGATTCACTGCTATACGGCATCACCCATTTGTTCCAATCGTGCGTTTAATATCAGTTACTCCTTTAAGAGATTCTGTTGATGTTAGTTTTTTGAAGTATATGTTGAGCCATTTAATTCCAACTGGAGAGGGAACGAGTATCCCTCAGCTAACAGTTCCCGGCATAAAGCCTTTTTTGATTTCCTTACCTCCTTATCATGAGCAACTCAGAATATCGGAATCAATTGAATCATATCTTCAAATTATAGATGAAATTGATAAGGGCCAGGTGGAACTCAAAAATCTCGCCGATCAACTCAAACAAAAAGTTCTTGATATCGCCATGCAAGGGAAATTAGTTCCTCAAGATCCGAATGATGAGCCAGCGTCAGTATTGCTTGATAAAATTAGGGAAGAAAAACAGCGTTTGTTCGAAGAAGGCAAGCTCAAGAAGAAAGATTTAGTTGAAACTGAAATCGTAAAAGGTGTTGATAACGCCTATTATGAGAAGTTACCAAATGGTTGGGATGAAACCAATCTTGGTAGTGTTGGTCTCTTAATTTCAGGAAGAGATCTAACTTCATCTGAATACACTGACACGGATGGAAACGGAGTACCCTATATCACTGGAGCTAGCAGCATTATTGATGGTGTTGTCAATACCTCAAGAACTACTACATCCCCTCAAGTGATATCTAAAAAAAGCGACATATTGATAACTATAAAAGGAACTGTAGGAACACTTGCATTTAACCCATATTCTGAAGCGCATATTGCTCGTCAAATAATGGCATTCAGGCCTTACCTGATTAATGTTTATTTCCTCATGAATTACTTCGAAGCAAGAATTGAGGATATGCGTTCTAGGGCTAAGAGTATGATTCCGGGCGTTTCACGGGATGTGTTACTACACCTGCCTCTAGCAGTGCCACCGCTGAATGAGCAAAAAAGAATTGTCAACGTTATTGAAAAAATATCTCAACAAATTTATCAAATTGATTGATCATATTGATGATTTTCTCCTGCAAAGAGATACTTGGGGTTGAAATCCATTCTTTTTCTAAGTATGACCAATGTCTAGCATAGCCTCTATCTTTTACAAATGGTAATACTTGCTCAATCTGCAGCTTTAGGAATGCTGCATCAGAATAAATTGGAACTAATATTTTTACTCCATCAGCGCCAACTATAAAGTTTTCTGAAACGAATTTGACATTTCTGGTATGGTCTCCAAATACTATAACTGGTTGATCGTGTTCAAAGACTTTCGTACTAGCATCTGAATAACCCTCAATCGCATTAGCGGACTGGCTGATTACTGGATATAAGCCATTGATAGATATTTCAGATTGTTTTATCTGAAATTTTTTGGCAGGAACGATAATCACCATCTCCGAAAGTTTGGATTTGACCCATTTTTTCGGATGCATATAGTGAAATTCAATTTCTGCAAACTCTCCATTGACTAACTTCTCATAATAGGCGTTATCAACACCTTTTACGATTTCAGATTCAACTAAGTCTTTCTCCTTGAGCTTTCCTTCTTCGAATAATTTTTGTTTTTCAGCTCTAATTTTTTCGAGCAAAACTGATGCTGGTTCATCATTCGGATCCTGAGGAACTAATTTCCCTTGCATGGCGATATCAAGAACTTTTTGTTTGAGTTGGTCAGCTAGTTGTTGCAAGGCACCTTGATCAGCTTCAATCGAGTTAACTTTTTCAAAAAGCTCATCAATTTTCTGTGAAATTCGTTTTTGTTCTGATAACGGTGGAATGCAAATCACAGTATCTCCAAATCCAGAACCAGATATCTCTTTAAAAGTTGTTCCACTAGCTCTTTTTTGAATATCAGAAGTCCTATTTTTTATTAGCCAGTAGATAAACTCAATGTCGACTAATACAGGAAATATCGACTTGCAACCTTGGTTAGTAGTGTATTCCTTTTTTACAATATTAATGTGTCCAATCGGAGCACGACTTGAGAAGACAATTGAATTTGTCGGAATTATTTGAGCCGAAGAACTGGTTAATCCTTTTTCTGTGATATGTTTACTTGAATCATCAAAATAGATACTATCTTGTTGTTTCCCCATATCTGCAGGTGTAATCCATGTAATATCACCATTGTAGAAACTTGGTTCGCTAGATTTTGGAGTTCCTCCCGAAATAATAGAACCTATATTTCTTAATTTAGTCAGTTCCCATGAGTCAGGGATATCTAATTCATATTCCAGTTGAACAATCGTTCCATCCGCGAACTTCTCATAATGTAAAATATCAGTATCGCAGTCAAAGAATAGTTAGTTTGATTTTTTTTGAGTTGTTCAAAGTGTAAGACGTTTGTACTCTTTCGGACTTGAATTTTGTTTTTTCAAGAAGGAGTTTTAAACTCAAGGACTTTCGGTTTCTCTTTTGTTTAGGTGACAGTTTTGTAAACATAAATTCCTTTTCTGAATCGAGAATATTACAAAATGGTTGCGAACTAACAAAGCTGATATATATGGATTTGAGGCACTTTCGCCTCTTTTCTTTTGCTATAATACTTATATAAAGTTACACACGAAAGTATGTAAGTGATTGCGCAAAAACTTGTGTATTTTCCATCAATTATTTGAAGGAGAAATTTCACAATGGACGAAGAAAAATTTCCAATTGTTCTAACTGCCGCACTTCCTGCAGGAGGTACAGGTAAAACACCATTTATTAAGGTTTATGGTGAGTGGAAAGCGAGACAAGGTTATAAAGTTGCTTTGATTGATTTGGATCATCAGTGTTCCTTGACAGAACTTTATGATATTTATGAGACAGAAAATACCTCATTGAATCTGTTCAAGGGTGGAGAAGTTAATTTTATCTCGGTTGAAGAAAATATCTGGCTCTTGCCTGCTCATCCGAATTTACAGTACGAGCCTGCCCGACTCAGAGCAGAAGGTACCCAAAACGTTTACTTTTTATTAGAGGATTGGATGTATGAGCATGAAGACCTCATCAAAAGCTTTGATTATTTGCTTATTGATACGCATCCTGACACAGATACTTTGACTAAAAATGCTTTGGCGATATCAACGGCACAGATTGGTGTTGTCATGCCAACAGAAAAATCAACCAATGCGATTCCCAAGGCTGAACAGGCTCTCATAGATCTAAAAACAGACACCTATGATAAACGACACCAAGAAGAACGAGTGACTTGTGAACTGGTTCTGATGGGAACGAATATTGAAAAGGTTGGGAAGTATTATACCAGACTCTCTAAACAGTTGATAGCTCTTATTTCTGAAGATGAGCGATTTGTTGGTTACATTCCCCATAAAGAACTGTTTGCACAAGCTTTTTCCGATGAAAAGCAATCTATTTGGACACAACTGGAAAAAGAAGCTATTCTGAAAGTCGAAACAAACCAAACCTTTAAACAGCAACTTGAAGAAGTGATGACTGAAATAGATAAGAAAATTGAGGTGTTGACATGGCATTAGGAGATAAACGTCGTGCAGAATCGATTCGTGCAACTCGAAAAGAAGCAGGAAAACAAGAAGGAATGAAACGCGTGGTTATTGCATATTCCTCTCAGAATAAACGAAAAACTCGTTCCCAAAAGAAACGTTATAATTTCTCTTTACGCTATAATGAACGTCAAGCATTGACAGAGTTGACCGATTTGCTTGGTGAAAAGAGTGATTCTGAAGTTTTAGGCAAATTGATTTTGCGTGCGTATAAAGCCGCAAGTGATCCAGAATTTAATTCAAAACAAACAGATATTTTTGATTTTTTATGAGAATTGGGAAGTAAGTTTTGTTATATTGATACAAATTGAATAATATCGTCTGTGGAAAAACAGTCGGTATTTTTTGTACATTTGGTATTGTCGAAAAACAACAATTGCTTAACCATGCGCTTTGTCGCATTGTTGAATTTAAACAATACGAATAAAACAATTCAAATGGAACAATACTAATGGTACTGTTCCAGAATAGCATGTACGAAATACTCTATTAACGAAACACTTTATTTACTAAATATGAAAGAAAAGAATAAAAAAAGAAAAATTTTAAGAGAACAAAAAAATTCTTGATAGAAAAAGTTCTCCCCCTTATAATGGAAAGTACTATGTTTAGAAACGAGAACAATGGTGCTGTTTAGTGAAGAAGCTTATGAATTAGAGATGCAAGAATTGCATGTCCAGCGTTTTATCAAAGAAATGAGGCGTGTAGATCGTGAGCAAGGAGCTTTGTTGGAAAAGGAAGGATGGACCTATAAAGAAACGGCAGAACGTCGTGTGATGTTTACTTTTGGGGAGGTACTTCTTGTCAGAAGATGCTATACCAAAAACGGTAAACGTCGTTACCCTGTGGATGAATATCTTGATTTACTCCCATATAGCAGATACTCTAAAGGGCTGCTCTATAAAATGGCTTCAACTGCGGTTGACTTAACATGTAGGAAAGCAGCTGCTCACTTTAAAGAATTACTTCATCTGGATATCAGTAAAGATGCTGTTCATAAGGCGCGTAAAATGGTTACTCAGCTGTACAAAGAACGTGAGGAATATCGCTTTTTTGAGGAAGAAGAATTCATGAATAAGAAGGAAATAGATATTCTCTATATTGAAGGAGATGGCCTTATTATCAGTACACCAGAATTTATGAATGATAAGAAGAAAACAGATTTTGCCCATTTTCTTATTCATGAGGGTATTGAAAAAGAGTATGGTATGCGTGGGAAAACAGTGAATAAGCATGAAATATGGTCATCAAGCAATAAAAAAGCGAGAGAGGAAGTACTTGATTACCTACATAATCACTATGAAATAAGGAAAGATACACTTCTCATTACAAATTCAGACATGGGGCATGGTTATACCCCTTATGTATTTGAAGAAATTGCGAAGGCGTTTTCATGTAAACATGAACATTTTTGGGACAGGTATCATCTTAATAAGGAGATTTCAATGATGATGAAGCCTTTTCCTGACTCTTTTGAGAAGGCTCTTTTTCAAGCGATTACAGACCACAATAAGCGAGAGGCACGAGAAGTTCTTACTCAAGTCGAACAGCTTATTCCTGAAGAAGAGGTAGAATTTCTTGAGAAATTTTCCAAGTTTTCACGGAAACTCTTAAGGAATTTTTCGTATACTCAAACCCCAGAAATGCGGGGGTTGTCACCCATAGTCCTCGGTATTATGGAAAGTAACCACACAAAAATGTCTTATCGTATGAAGAAACAAGGACGTTATTGGTCGGTGGAAGGGGCATTGACAATGGGGCGAATGATTATTGATAAAATGGAAGGGCGGCTTTATGACCTTTTCTTTGGGGAGTGGCGAGAAAAGTATGCGAAATATAAAAGTATTGAGCAACTGAGTGTGCAGCAGTTTCTAAGAAAGTCCTACATCCCACCAGAGATAAGGCGGGTCAAACAAGCCAATAAATCAGGACGTCGGAGATATTATTAGAGGAAGAAGTCCAATAAAAAACACAATCATTTTTTGAAAATGATTGCGTTTTAACGTGCTTTTTAGTATAATCAATTCGTGATATAAATCAAGAAAAAAGCTCCGACTTCCATTCGGAGCTAGGAGATTAAAGCAATTGGCTCTTGCTTCAATCAACTTTGACTATTTTACACTAGAATGCGTAAAAAATCAAGGCTGAGGATTGCGAGGGGGCAGGCTTCAGCTTTTTTCTATTCTAGCTTAAAAATGTTTGATTATTTTTTTAGTTACGGAAATTTACGACACACACTCATTTGAGCAAAAGCTTGAATTTCAAGAACAATTCTGTTAGAATATTATGGTCTAACAAACTTTGGTCTGGCAAACAGTCCAAGGCAGAAAGGAAATTTTGCAAAATGAAAAAAGACATCCATCCTAATTACCAACCTGTTGTATTTATGGATACAAGTACAGGTTTTAAGTTCTTGAGCGGTTCAACTAAAGGCTCTAAAGAAACTATTGAATGGGAAGACGGGAACACTTATCCATTGATTCGTGTGGAAATCTCTTCTGACTCACACCCATTCTACACTGGCCGTCAAAAATTCCAAGCGGCAGACGGACGTATCGCTCGTTTCAACAAAAAATATGGAAAATAAAGAAAGTGCTTCGGCGCTTTTTTATTTTTACTTATAGGACTATAAAAAATTAAAAAAATATCATATAATAGAGGAAGGTATCACACGATATAGGGATAAGGTGCATGACAAGGAAATGCTCTTTTATTCTGAAATAAAGATAAAGGAAAAAAACAATGAAGTGGTCGATTCTTGAAGTATCAAAAAAGAAAACAATTAAATTCGAGGAAGAACTTGATTTGACCGCTGAGCTTAAGCAGCGTTCAGAAGAAATTCTTGATGCAAAGCCAGTGAAGATTCAAGGACAAATTTCCTATGATACAGGTATTTACTACCTAGACTATACGCTTAAAGCGGAACTGGTTCTTCCCTCTTCACGTAGTTTGAAACCCGTCGATTATCTGATGGAACTTTCGGTCAGTGAAGCATTTACAACGGAGGCGTTTCTTAAAGAGAACAAAGATTTACTAGATGATGACATGATCTTTACATTGGACGAAGACTGGATCAGTTTATCAGAGTCTGTAGCAGATAATATTCTTTTAGAAATCCCGTTGCAGATTCTGTCTGAGGATGAGAGGGAGGACGGGAAACTACCGTCAGGGAAAAACTGGACAGTCTTGTCTGAAGCGGATTACCAGAAACAAAAGGAAGAAGAAGCGGATAAGGAAAATAAATCTCCTTTTGCAGATTTGGCGGGTCTTTTCTCGGAAGAAAAGAATTAAGAAAAATCTCATAAAACACTTGCAACAAAATTACAATTGTATTATAATTTTGTTATAGAGGAAATAAAATTAAAAAAGATATAAATGAGGCTAAACTATGAATTCATCTAAACGTATTTTGATTATCGAAGACGATAAAAACATTGCGAGATTTGTTTCACTTGAACTTGAGCATGAAGGCTATCAAACTGCTGTTCAAGACAATGGTCGCAAAGGACTTGAAGAAGCAATGTCAAAAGATTATGACTTGATTTTGCTTGACCTAATGCTGCCAGAACTTGATGGTTTTGAGGTAGCACGTCGCTTGCGCCGTGAAAAAGATACGCATATTATCATGATGACTGCGCGTGACTCAACAATGGACCGTGTCGCAGGTCTTGATATTGGAGCTGATGACTATATCACAAAACCATTTGCTATTGAAGAACTTTTAGCACGTGTGCGTTCACTCTTCCGCCGTGAAGACCATATCCAAGCTGCAGATAAAGCAGACAACACTTCATTCCGCGACTTGGTCATTGACAAAACCAACCGCACTGTTCACCGTGGTAAAAAAGTTATTGACCTTACCCGCCGTGAGTACGACTTGCTTTTGACACTCATGCAAAATGTTGGAGATGTCGTAACACGTGAATATTTGGTTTCAGAAGTCTGGGGTTATGATGAAGGCACTGAAACAAATGTCGTTGACGTCTACATTCGTTACTTGCGTAACAAAATTGATGTGGAAGGACGTGAAAGCTATATCCAAACTGTCCGTGGTATGGGCTACGTCATGCGCGACCGTAAATAACATAGCGAATAAATAAGAAAATTTCTAGTGGCTTTGTCACTAGATTTGTTCCTTTTATGTCATCTAAAAGAAATAGAAAAATGCGACATGATAAAATTTTTTGATGCGAAAAGAGAGAAAACAGAAAGTCTTCCAGAGCGAAAGCGCAGTATCATGCTGCGCTGGGCTTTTGCAAATACAATTTTCTGTTTCATCACTTTCACTATTTTTACAGTACTGATTTATCAACTCACAATAACCACTTTTATTAATGCTGAAAAAGGTGACATGCTGCAAGCCTTGGATAACGTGGAGCAGCGTTTGGCACGCTCTGAAAATGAGCTTACAGAGGAAAACCTCTTTGATTACTTGGGTTATGGACAAGACTATACCGCTTCAAAGCAGTGGCGAGAAAATGAACTTGAAACTTTAGGGAGCATGATTGGTTCGCGAAAGTCTTTTTACGTCTTTGATGTGAATGAACAACTCATCTACTCTACACGGGCCTATAATTTTCCTTTGAGAAAAGATGTGGGAGATTCGAGTGTTGCTATACGCACATTTGGTGATTATTCTGGCTATTTAGCTGAACGACCTGTATTTTCGAGCAAGACAGGGGAATTGATCGGTTATGTTCAGGCCTTCTACGATATGAGTTATTATTACAGCGTACGTACGAAACTTCTTATTGCTCTTATTATTTTGGAAATTATCGCCCTCTTTATCGCTCAGTTTGTGGGTTATTTCATGGCCAGTCGTTACATCAAACCGCTCGAACGCTTACACGATGCTATTACGACCAGAGCAAACAATTTAAGCATGGATTTCAAACCTGTTCTTATTCAAACGGGGGATGAGATTGAAGAGCTGGCTACGGTATATAATGACATGATGATAAAACTCAACGATTATGTGGATCAGCAGAAGCGTTTCGTTTCTGACGTGAGTCATGAGTTAAGAACGCCTCTGGCAGTACTTGACGGACATTTGAACCTGTTGAATCGTTGGGGGAAAAATGATCCTGAGGTACTTGACGAATCACTGATTGCGAGTATTGAAGAAGTAAAAACAATGCGGACAATGCTTGAAGAGATGCTCGCCTTAGCTCGTTTGGAGAGCATTGATTTTCAAGATGAGGACTTAATCTGTGACCCAACGGAAGTTTCGAATTTTCTGATGAAAAACTTTTTACTTATTCATCCCGACTTAAAAATGTCTGTGAAAAACGATTTAAGTCCGGACAGTTTGGCCCATATTTATCCTAATCACTATGAGCAAGGTTTGAAAATTCTGATCGATAATGCGATAAAATATTCGCCAAAAGATCGCCAAGAAGTCAATCTTCATCTTGCAGAAGACGAAGATTATATTATTACGACTGTTGAAGACAGGGGTTATGGAATCAGTGAAGATGACCTGAAACATGTTTTCGAGCGTTTCTTCCGTGCAGATAAAGCCCGAAATCGTGATATAGGTGGTACAGGTCTTGGACTATCTATTATTAATCGCCTTGTGGAAAACTATGAGGGAGAGATTAGTGTTACCTCTGTTTTGGGTGAAGGTTCTAAATTCACGCTGAAAATTCCAAAAATTAAATAAACATAAAAGTCTGTAGATGCCTTAAAGAAGCTGTCGACAGACTTTTTAATTTCCTTATAATTAATTTGACTTGTTTGATGATTCGAGTAAATTGTTGACATTCATCTGAAAAAAGGTTAAGATTTAGAGTACAAAATACAAATAAAATGATAGAGGTCGCAATGAATAGGAAGTTTTACTGAGCTGGACAAGCGTTGAAGTAAAATGGAGGAGACATTGCCGAAATGAATCTACTCGTCCAAGTAGATTTGTTGGGGCAGCAAGGGATACTTGCTGAACTGTCGCAGTTTTGCGGAGTGCTATTCGTTATTGATAAATGCGTCATATTCAACGTTTAGCAACCTCCTTATGTGAAGGTTGCTTTTTATGTTTATTACTACTGTCATCGTATATTCGAATACAATGATAGGGGCATTTCTAGGTTAATTTCCCGCATGTCTCATTGGGAGAAGGCAAAGCGCCTATCCGTGATCTTTACATTATATTGATTTTGTAAAATATGAAAGAGAGAGTGTTATGAAAAGGAAAAACCTATTATTAATTGCCTTGACGTTGTTTACGGTATTATTTATTGGAAACTCAAAGGTTAGTGCAGAGGAGTTCCGTGTGGGGATGGAGGCAGCATATGCCCCCTTTAACTGGACACAGTATGACCAAAGCAACGGTGCAGTTCCTATCGAGGGTGTAGATGGACAATGGGCCAACGGCTATGATGTACAAGTTGCGAAAAAAATTGCGGATAAATTGAATAAAGAGCTGGTCATTGTAAAGTCCAGCTGGGATGGCTTACTTCCCGCTCTTAAGTCAGGAAAAATTGATGCCATTATCGCAGGGATGTCTCCTACAGCAGAGCGTAAAGAACAGATTGACTTCTCAGAGCCTTACTATACGTCGAATCTTGTTATGATGGTAAAAAGTGGCGGAGCGTTTGCCCAAGCTTCAAGTTTGGCTGATTTCTCAGGAGCAAAAATTACCGCTCAGCTCGGAACTTTCCACTACAACATGATTGATCAGATCGAGAATGTAAATAAACAAACAGCCATGAAGGACTTTTCAAGCATGCGAGTTGCCTTGCAGAGTGGGGCCATTGATGGTTATGTTGCAGAGCGACCTGAGGGGATTACGGCAGAAAAAGCAAATCCTGACTTTAAAATGATTGAATTTGGGGAAGGTCAAGGTTTCGTAACGAACTCAGAGGATACGACAGTAGCGGTTGGTGTCCGTAAAAATGACCCTAATTTAGCAGCAATCAATAGCTTTTTAACAGGTTTCTCAGTGCAGGATCAAAAAGAGCTGATGGATGAGATGATTGCTGCGCAGCCAGAAGCAAAAACACAAGGAACTTGGTATGACCAGATTATTGGCATTGTGAAAGACAATGGGAAACAGTTCCTTAATGGTACAGGGATGACATTGTTTATCTCACTTATCAGTACGATTATTGGTACCATTTTAGGGCTTCTTATTGGTGTATACCGTACAATTCCTGAAATCAGTAATAAGTTTTTAGCTTTCTTATATAAAGTGTTTGGCTGGATTATCTCAGCATATATCGAGATTTTCCGTGGGACACCGATGATTGTTCAAGCAATGGTCCTTTATTATGGCTCTGCTCTGGCATTTGGAATTAGCTTGGACCGTACTGTGGCAGCTTTGATTATTGTATCGATTAACACAGGGGCTTATATGTCAGAAATTGTTCGTGGAGGAATCTTCTCTGTAGATAAAGGACAATTTGAAGCAGCACAGGCTCTTGGAATGACACACGGGCAAACAATGCGTAAAGTTGTCTTGCCACAGGTTTTACGAAATATCCTTCCTGCAACAGGTAATGAGTTTGTGATTAACATTAAAGACACATCCGTCTTGTCTGTGATTTCAGTAACGGAACTCTTTTTCCAAGGGACTACAGTGGCACAGCAAAACTTTATGTATTTCCAAACGTTTGCTGTGATTTGCGCAATTTATTTTGTTCTTACTTTCACAGTAACACGTATTCTCCGTTTTATAGAAAGAAAAATGGATGGGCCAGATGCTTATGTTCCAATCCAAAACCAGATGCAAGTCCAAGAATTGGGGGAGGCCTAAATGACAGCTATTTTAGAAATCAATCACTTAAAAAAATCATTCGGAGACAATGAAGTCTTAAAAGACATCCATTTGACCGTTAATACAGGCGAAGTTATTTCTATCATTGGTTCATCAGGAAGTGGTAAGTCAACCCTGCTTCGCTCAATTAATTTACTAGAAAAGCCTAGCGGTGGTGAAATCATTTATAAGGGAGAAAATGTTCTCGAAAAAGGCTTTGACATTCCTCAGTATCGTACACATTTGGGCATGGTTTTCCAAAGCTTTAACCTCTTTAACAACATGAATGTTATTGAAAATGTTATGGCTGGGCAGGTCACTGTATTGAAAAAAAGCCAAGAGGAAGCAAGAAAGATTGCTTTGGAAAATCTAGAAAAAGTGGGGATGGCTAGATTTGCGAATGCTAAACCTGCACAACTCTCAGGTGGACAAAAGCAACGTGTTGCTATCGCACGTGCGATTTCAATGAATCCTGATGTCATTCTTTTTGATGAACCGACATCAGCTCTAGACCCTGAAATGGTTGGCGAAGTTTTGCAAACCATGCAAGGTTTAGCTGAAACAGGTCTTACCATGGTTATCGTCACCCATGAGATGGAGTTTGCGCGTGATGTGAGTGATCGTGTAATCTTCATGGATAAGGGAGTCATTGCTGAAGAAGGCAGTCCTGAAGAAATCTTTGGTTCGCCAAAAGAAGAACGCACAAAAGCTTTCCTCTCACGTTTCCTACGTACTTGAACAAAAAGCAGAAAAGCAAAAATGCTTTCTGCTTTTTTTTATTGTCACCAGTGTAATGTAAACTCTATATTGAAAAAATGGGCAAATAGCGGTAAAATAGAGGGACGTAGAAAGAATAGGGACAATGAAAAAAATCACAACTTTTGAACAAAAAAAAGTGCTTATCCTTGGATTGGCAAGGTCTGGAGAAGCTGCTGCACGCTTGCTTTATTCATTGGGAGCTTTAGTTACTGTAAATGATGGAAAAGCTTTTGATGAAAATCCAGCAGCCAAAGCCTTGCTGAAAGAAGGCATCCAAGTCATTTGTGGGAATCATCCTCTTGAACTTTTGGACGAAGGTTTTGCTTATATGGTAAAAAACCCAGGCATTCGCTACGATAATCCAATGGTTAAACGAGCTTTAGCTAAAAAAATTCCTGTCCTAACAGAAGTTGAGCTGGCTTACCTCGTCTCTGAGGCTCCCATTATCGGTATTACAGGTACAAATGGAAAAACAACGACAACGACACTCATCGCGGAGATTTTAAATGCTGATGGTCGGTCAGCAAAATTAGCAGGAAACATTGGCTTCCCTGCTTCGGAAGTGGCTGCTACAGCTACTGAAAAAGATACTCTTGTCATGGAGCTTTCAAGTTTCCAACTCATGGGGACTATTGACTTTAAGCCAAAGATTGCTCTGATTACAAATATCTTCTCGTCACATTTAGATTATCATGGTTCGCAGGAAGCCTATGAAGCAGCCAAATGGCGCATTCAAGAAAACTTGACTGCTGATGAATACTTGGTGCTTAACTTTAATCAAGAGAAGTGCCGTGCTTTAGCAGCGCATACTGCAGCTCAAGTCGTAGCTTTTGCTACTGAACAGCAAGTCGATGGTGCCTATTCTTTAGAAGGCAAACTGTATTTTCGGGATGAATTTATTATGGAAACCGCAGCACTGGCCTTACCAGGAGAACATAATCTAGAAAATGCTCTAGCAGCAATAGCTGTTGCAAAACTGTCAGGTGTTGAAAATCAAGCCATTATTAGAGTATTAACAAGCTTTTCTGGTGTCAAGCACCGCTTGCAATACTTGGGCGAAATTTCTGGACGGAAAGTTTATAATGACAGTAAGGCTACAAACATCTTGGCAACAAAAAGAGCACTCTCTGGTTTTGAGAACAGTAAGCTGTGGCTTTTAGCAGGCGGACTAGATAGGGGAAATGACTTTGATGAGTTGCTGTCTGCTGTTTCTGGCCTTAAAGGAATGGCTGTGTTTGGAGAAACTGCTCCCAAACTTCAAAAGCTTGCGGATCAGTTACACATCCCGACAGTCCCCAGTGAAAATGTTGCCACGGCACTTAAAGAAGTTTTTGAAAAGTCAACAGCCGGTGACACGATTTTGCTTAGTCCTGCTAGTGCCAGCTGGGATCAATACAAGACCTTTGAAGAACGTGGCGACATGTTTATCAAAGCCTTTGAAGAATTGAAAGGTGAACTGAAATAAGATGAGAATTATTGTAACTGGAGGCGGTACAGGCGGGCATATCTATCCAGCTTTGGCTTTCATCAATCATCTAAAAACGATTGAGCCAGAATCCGATGTCCTCTATGTTGGGACAGAACGGGGATTAGAAAGCAAAATTGTACCTGCGGCTGGCATCGACTTTAAAACAGTAGATATACAAGGTTTCCGCCGTAGCTTTTCCTTTAGCAACTTTAAGACCCTTTATAAATTTTTGAAGTCCACCTCAGACGCTAAGAAGATTATTAAAGACTTTGAACCAGATGTGGTGATTGGTACAGGAGGATATGTCGCAGGTCCTGTTCTTTATGCAGCAGCCAAGCTTAAGATTCCAACACTTGTGCATGAACAAAATTCTATTCCAGGAATAACAAATAAGTTTTTAAGCAAGTATGTGGATAAGGTTGCTGTGGCATTTGAAGCGGCAAAACCCTACTTTCCGAGGGAAAAAACAGTTTTTACTGGTAATCCTCGTGCGCAAGAAGTTGCCAGTTTAGAAGCAACAGATATTTTGGAAACAGAGTATGAGCTCAAAAAGGATAAAAAAACAGTGGTGATTTTTGGAGGTTCATGTGGTGCACAAACCATCAATGAAGCTGTGAAAGCCGCCCTTCCTAAGTTTGCAGAAAAAGATTATCAGCTTGTGTACGCTTCAGGACAGATTTACTACGATGAAGATTATGCAGAATTTGCTAAATATAAGGAAAGTGCAAATATTGCGATTCGTCCTTACATTTCAAACATGCTTGAAGTGCTGGCGTCATCAGATTTAATTTTATGCCGTGCAGGAGCAACGACGATTGCGGAAATTACAGCACTTGGTCTTCCAACCATCTTTGTGCCGAGTCCAAATGTAACGGCAGACCATCAAACGAAAAATGCTCAGGCACTTGTTGACATTGGGGCTGCCAAGATGATCAGAGATGCAGAGCTTACGGCTGAAAAAATGCTGGAAAGCATTTCGGAAATATTTTCTGATGAAAGTCTCTATCAAGCCATGTCGGAAGCCAGTAAAAAAGCAGGAGTTCCTGATGCAAGCGACCGACTTTATCAACTTGTGAAAGAAATTAAAAATAATGAGTGAAGAAAACCTTACGCCTTGGCAAAAGAAACATCTGGAATATCAGCGCCGTAAGGCTGCTGAAAATCAAGAGAAGTCTGAGGAGCCTAAAAAACGGAAGTTTTTGAAGAATAAAGAAGACGATACGGCTAAAAATCAAGAAGATATAGGTCAAGATTCAGAGAGCCAGTATATTGAAGACGGGGAAGAATCAGTAATGACTCACTCAGAAGAGTTTTCTGAGATCGCTGAAGAGGAAGAAACGAAACCCTCTTACTTTGAAGGCAGCTTTGAAGTCTTTAAAAAAATGTGGCCCTTGCTATTAGTGGCTGTCTTACTTTTCATTGTTTCTGTTTATGCTGTATCACCGATAAGTAAGATTGGTAAGTTTACTGTGTCTGGAAATCAGCACGAATCTTTTGAAGCAATAGTAGAAGCCTCGAATTTAAAACCAAGAGATAGAATTTACGGTGTGATTAGAAATCGACGAGGGATTGAGAACAGTATTGTCCAAAAATTCCCACGTGTGAAAGCAGTAGAGATACAAGTTACTTTTCCTAATCATGTTGAAGCTAAGGTCACTGAGTTTCAGACAGTGGCTTATGTTGAACAGAAAGGAAAGAACTATCAAGTTTTAGAAAGTGGCTATATTCTGAGAGATGAAGAGATTCCAGGGGATAAACTTTCAAACCATCCTTTACTTAAAAGTTTTTCAGATCAAGAGGTAGAAAAATTTGTTACCGCTTATATGAAATTGAAACCTGAAATTCGCAGCCTTATTACTACGGTAAGCAAAGCACCGACTAAAGCAACAAGTGATTTCCTTGCCTTAGAGATGTCTGACGGCAACCAGGTACGTGTTTCCTTGAGCCAAATAGCAGAAAATATGCCTTACTATCCAAGCGTTGCTAGTCAGCTTACCCCTCCCCAAGTGATTGATATGGAGGCTGGGATATACGCGAAATCTAAGGAAGAGTATCTCAATGATTTGAAAAATCCTGAGGGTGAGAAAAAGGACTCAGAAGATACTGCTGAAACGACAACTCAATAGTCTGGAGCAAAAATAGAAAAGATTGATTTCAGGCAAAGCCGAAAAAAGCTTAACCACAGCATTCATATGCACGTGATTAAGCTTTTTTGTTTTTAAGTCATTTGGTTCAATCTTTTTATAGTATCTTAAAGTAAAAGAAAAACGGTTTTCTTTTAAAACGAAAACCGTTTTTACTTTTAAGCGTTCAAGACTTTTGACAAGAAGTCTTGTAAACGTGGGTGCTGTGGATTGTCAAAGATGTCTTCTGGCTTACCGTCTTCAAGGATAACACCAGAATCTGTGAACATGACACGGTTGGCAACTTTGCGTGCAAATCCCATTTCATGTGTCACAATAAGCATTGTCATACCATCGTCAGCGATACGGCGCATGAGGTCAAGAACATCACCAACCATTTCAGGGTCCAAGGCGGAAGTTGGCTCATCAAAGAGCATAACATCAGGATCCATAGCCAAGGCACGAGCGATAGCAACACGCTGTTTTTGCCCACCTGAGAGCATCTCAGGCATGGTATCTTTCTTCTCTTCTAGCCCAACCGCTTCAAGCAAATGAAGTGCTTTTTCTTTGGCCTCTTCTTTTGTTAGTTTCTTAAGCTCAACAGGCGCATACATGATATTTTCCAAAACAGTCATGTTAGGGAAAAGGTTGAAATGCTGGAAAACCATTCCGACATGTTGGCGAACCAAGTTGATATCTGTGTTTTTATCCGTGAGGTTGTAGCCGTTGATAATGACATCACCACTGGTGGCGCCTTCTAAGCCGTTCAATGTACGGAGGAAGGTTGATTTACCAGAACCTGAGGGTCCTATGATACAGACAACGTCCCCCTTGTTGAACTTTGCCGAGATACCTTTGAGGACCTCGTTTTTACCATATGTTTTGTGAAGATCAGTGACTTCGATTTGTACAGACATATCTTTAATCTCCTTATTTCATTTTTTGTTCAATGCGACGTCCAGCCCACATCAAAAGAAGCAGAACAATCATGTATATCAAACCAATCAAACCATAAACACGGAAAGCTTGGAAGTTACGTGCAACGATGATTTGACCAGCTTGTAAGAGCTCAACCAATCCGATAACAGATACTAAGGTTGTATCTTTAAGCGTGATAATAAATTGGTTAATCAAGCTCGGAATTGTAATCTTGACAGCTTGTGGCAAGATTACTTTTTGCATTGTCTTCACATAAGGAATTCCTAGTGAGCGACTGGCTTCCATTTGTCCAGCTGGAACAGCAGCAATACCACCGCGAACGATTTCAGCGATATAGGCTGATTCATTAAGCGTTAAGGCAATAACACCGGCAGTGAACTCGTTCAGAGGACTTTGATGACCTGTAAGGAGTTGTAACATGTTTGGAATACCATAGAAAATGAAGATAGTCAACACTAAGAGAGGAATAGAACGGTTAAGGTCAACGTAAATGCGTGAAATCGTACGCAAAACTGATGAAGGACTAGCTGAGAAAAGTCCAAAGATGATACCGACAATCATAGCCAGGACAAATGAAACTAAAGCAAGTTGAATCGTAATCCAGAGTCCTTTTGCCAGCTGTTTCCAGTTGTTTTTCAAGATGCCAAACATCGTGCTTTCTGTATCTGATTCAGATGCTGTCTCTGCTTTTGAAGTCAGATATTTGTCAAGGATTTCTTGGTATTTTCCGCTAGCACGCAGTGAAGCTAGACCATTGTTAAACATTTCAATCAATTCAGGATTTGTTCCTTTTTTCACGGCAAAGCCATATTGACCAGTTGGGATACCTTCAAAAGGTGTTTTAAATTCCTGCCCTTGCTTGATGGCATATTTAACCACGGGTTCGTCATCCATAAAGGCCTGTATTGAACCGTTCTTCAATGAAGAATACATTGAAGTTGCATCAGTAAAGGTTTTTAAAGTATAACCGTACTTGCTTTCATTTTTAGTTAGGTAGTCATAAGAAGCTGTACCATTTTTGGCACCTACCTGTTTCCCCTTTAAATCTTCCCATGTTTTAATGTCATCGTTAGACTTAGAAACAGCGAGAGTCAGATTAGAGTCAAAGTAAGGATCGCCAAAGTCAAAGACTTTTTTGCGTGCGTCAGTAATAGACATACCAGCCATCATTGCATCTGCATGTCCAGCTTGGACAGCATCTACGGCAGGTTGGAAACCAACGTGGTTCCATTTAATTTTAAACCCTTGTTGTTCAGCAATTGCGTTAAGCAAGTCAACGTCAATCCCGGTGAATTTTTTATCCGTATTTTGGAATTCAAAAGGGGCGAAACTATTGTCAGAAGCAATAGTATAAACATCTTTTTTAGGTATAGCTTTTTTACCACTTGTGTATTTTTGAACGATTTTATCATAATCGCCATTGGCTTTCATTTGAGTGAGAGCCTTATTGAAGCCATCAATTAATTTAGAATTTTCACCTTTCATCACGGCAAAACCGTAACCTCCTGGAAGTGAAAAAGAGGGGAGTTTGATGGCCAGGTCTTGACCTTGACTGATGGCATAAGAAATGACAGGAGCTTCATCCATGGCGCCGACGATATTCCCTGAAGCTAGTGATGCAAACATGTGCACCCCATCAGGATAAGTCTTAATGGAATAGCCGTATTTATCTTGATTTTTTAGCAACCAATCATAAGCAGCTGTCCCTTTTTTAGCACCAACAGCTTTGCCCTTAAGTTCATCATAGCTCTTAAGCGTAGAAGCTTTTGTTGTAGCCAAAGTAATAGCTGAGGTATAGTAAGGCTCAGAAAAATCAAAAATTTTCTTACGTTCGTCAGTGATTGACATCCCTGCAATAACGGCATCGGCTTTTCCAGCTTTTAAGTTTTGAAGAGCAGCATCAAAGCCGGGGAAGGTCATTTCAAGCTTCCAGTCATTGATCTTTGCAACTTCTTTCATGATATCTACATCGATACCTACCCAGTTTTTATTTGAATCTTGAAATTCAAAAGGGGCATAAGCATTATCACTTGCGACACGCACGGTTTCTTGAGCGCTGACGTTATCAGCAGTTACGAAGGACATTCCAGTAAGCGTGGCGAATATTAAAGATAATGTAAAGAATAATTTCTTCATTTCATTATTTCTCCTAAGTTTCATTAATTATATAAACAAATCATATACATGCCAGTATACCACAAAATAGCCTTGAAAAAAATAATCCGTGTCATAAAACATGACATGTAAAAAACTTGAGAAATGAATTTATAATTTTTTCTACAAAAATACACAAAGGAAGAATTTGATAAAGGGAATTATTTAGTGTAAAATTAAAAATGCAGCAACACTTTAACAGAAAGAAGAACTAAAACATGTTTGTCACACTTTCAATCTTTGGCTTTTTCAACGATTGGATTTCCAGTTTCTTGAATACGCCAGGCGCCCACATCTGGGTCTATGTACTTTTAGGTGCCATTATCTTCATCGAAACAGGATTAGTAATTTTTCCGTTTCTACCAGGTGATTCAATTCTCTTTTTTGTCGGCTCTATGGCAGCCTTATATCCAAATAAATTATCAATGCCCTTTCTAATTATAACGATGGGGACTTTGGCTTTTCTCGCAAATCTTCTTAACTATGAAATTGGGCGCAGGTTTGGAGATGTCATCCCTAAACACAAAAGTTTATCCAAATTTTTAAAACCAGAATATATTGAAGAAGCAGAACAATTTTTTGTGAAATGGGGGTCTTGGGCGATCTTCCTTGGGCGTTTTATGCCTATCATTCGTACAGTAGTTCCCTTTACAGCAGGAACCAGTCGTATGCCGCATAAAAAGTTCGTCCTCTATAATTTTTTAGGTGGTTTTGCTTGGGTGATTGTTGCTCTAGGTGCTGGTTTCCTTTTTGGACAAGTTCCATTTATTAAGAAAAATTTTGAGTTGGTCATGTTAACTATTGTTGCTGTATCCTTACTTCCGGCAATGATTGGTGTGGCAAAACGATTTTTCACAGGGCGCAAAGCAGCATAAATAAGTTATAATAGTATTAGTTATCTAATACTATTTTTTATATTAAAAATCAATGCGGCAAAACAACTAATAGATACGGGTAAAATATGGAGATAAATGGATACACGAGGATGGCGGCAGTTTTAGCCTATCCTATCAAACATAGTTTCTCACCCTTTATCCATAATCGTGCATTTGAACTGGTGAACGAAAATGGTGCATATCTGGCTTGGGAACTTAAAGATGAAAAATATTTAGGCCAGACGGTAAATAATGTTAGAACTTTGGACATGTACGGGCTTAACATCTCGATGCCTTATAAGTATAAGGTAATCGAATTTTTAGATGATTTATCGGAGGAAGCACGCTTGATGGGCGCTGTGAACACTGTTGTCAATCATAGCGGGAAGCTGGTAGGCCATAATACAGATGGCATAGGATTTTTTAATGCCCTAACTTTTGAGCCTAAGGATAAAAAGATGGTACTTATAGGCGGTGGTGGCGCCGCCCTTGCCATTATTGTTCAAGCTTTCCTGCTCGGGATGCGAGAAATTACTGTTTTTGCTAGGCGGTCTAGTTCTTACAAGGCCTTGGAGCAACGCGTGGAAGAATTAGCGACTCAAACACAAAGTATACTCAGAGTTTTCGACTTGGCTGATACCTCACGTCTACAATATGAAATTACTGAAGCAGATCTACTGGTTAATGCAACACCGGTCGGTATGTTGGACAAAGCAATGCCCGTCTCGTCTTCTATTAATCTCCCCTCTCATCTATTAGTGGTAGATACGATTTACAAGCTACAGGAAACGCCATTGATGAAATGGGCAGAAGCTCAGGGAGTTCAAACGAAAAATGGCTTGGGAATGCTTCTTCATCAAGCTGCGGCCTCTTTTGAATTATGGACGGGGAAGAAAATGCCTATTGGGCAGATAGGACAGGAATTGGAGGAAAAAAATGAGATTAAAAGTTGATCTTCCACGAAATCCTTATGACATTCTTATCGAAAAAGTCAGTTTATCCTCTGTCGGAAACTGGGTCAGCAGTCTTTGGGAGAAGCAAAAGATTGTCCTCGTGACAGATAATAATGTGAATGCGTTCTATGGTACTGGGGTAAGAACCCATTTGGAGCGCGAGGGTTTTGAGGTTTTTACTTTTGAATTTCCAGCAGGGGAGGCGAACAAAAACTTAGCTACTGTAGAAAGACTTTGGAACTTTTGTGCTGAACAATCTCTGACACGTTCAGACGGCATTATTGCCTTGGGAGGAGGAGTTGTTGGTGATCTGGCTGCTTTTGCTGCCAGTACTTATATGCGGGGAATTCATTTTCTCCAAATCCCCACCAGCTTGACCGCACAAGTTGACAGTTCTATTGGTGGAAAAACTGGTGTGAATAGTGCTTATGCGAAAAACATGATTGGCACTTTTGCACAGCCAGGTGGTGTACTGATTGATCCAGAAGTCTTAAAAACGTTACCCTCTCGAGACTTCCGTGAAGGCATCGGGGAAATTGTGAAGTGTGCCCTTATCGCAGATAAGGAGCTGTGGCAACGTCTATCCAAGTTGAAAAATGCTCAAGAATTATTACAGGAAGCAGAATACTTTATTCATGCAGCCTGTGAAGTAAAGCGAAAACTTGTAGTGGAAGACCAATTTGACCAAGGAACGCGGCTATATTTGAATTTTGGTCACACCATTGGCCATGCTGTAGAAACTTGGGCGGGCTATGGTCAAGTTATGCACGGTGAAGCTGTTGCTATTGGCATGGTCCAAATCAGCAAGGTTGCGGAAAGTAAAGGGCTTATGCCCAAAGGGATGACAGAAAAAATCAGAGAAATGCTGCAAAAGTTTCAACTTCCTCAAACTTATCAGCCTTGGGATGAAACGGCTTTGTTTGACATAGTCGTGCATGACAAGAAGGCACGGGGCAATAGAATAAAGACAATACTTGTGCCAGAAATTGGACGTGCCACAATCCATGAAATAAGCCTAGAAGAAATGCGAGAGTACCTAAAGGTAGGAGGCAGTGACAGTCTCTGAAGAGTGGGCATTGTTGATGAAGATTGACTAAAAGAGTTAATACAGGCTCATCTTTCGCCAAGATTTTGGAAACAGGGCTTATAAAGACTGCTTGTTTCTCATAAATAAGAATACAATGGAGAAAATAATCAAAAAATTATAATGTTTGTCTATCTTGGAATAGCACTTTTTGCGGGTTTTTTACTAGCAAACCAAAACCCGATTAACGCCGAACTTCGCAAAAATGTTAATTCCCCATTTTGGGCATCGACAATTTCTCAAATTATTGGGGTTGTTTTCTTAGGTACAACCTCATTGCTTTTAACGGGGAACTTGTTTCCGTCTGCCGAATTTATCCAGTCTCATCCAGTCTGGATATGGATTGGTGGCTTACTTGGTCCTGTCTATGTCACGTCTAATGTTTTCCTTTTTCCAAGATTAGGCGCTGTGCAGACCGTTATTTTCCCTATTTTGGGGCAGGTAGTGACAGGTGTTATTATTGACAGCTTTGGCTGGTTTTACGCAGTCCATATTCCTATGAGTGTGATGCGTGTTTTGGGAGTTCTTATTACAATATTAGGTCTCCTGATTGCTGTAGTCCTCCCGAGTCTAAAGGACAACTCAAACCAGTCCGAACCGAGACCTAACTTGTTGCCTTGGCGACTCTGGGCAATTATATCCGGTTCATTTATGGCAATTCAGCAAGCGATTAATGGACACTTGGGCCTTTTGTTGCAGAGGCCTATTCAAGCTTCTTTTATCTCCTTTTTTATCGGTTTAATCGCTATTCTTCTTGTTACTTTGCTGATTGAGCGGCGCCTTATCACTAAAGTAGAGTTAAGACAGATAAAAAAATGGAACATGTTAGGCGGCATTTGGGGGGCTTTCTTCGTTTTAGGTTCGGTTTTGGCCGTGCCAAAGATGGGCGCGGGGCTCAGTATCATGATGGCTCTTTTAGGACAAATCCTTGGGTCAATGTTGGTCCAACAGTTCGGTTGGTGGCGTTCAGGTACCTATCCGATACGCATGATACAAGTTGTTGGTCTTGGGCTCATGCTGGTGGGTATTGTTTGTATAAAATTTTTGTGAGGTCATATGTTTAGAAAAAAATCATTTGAAGTATTTGATATTGAAGGTCTGGATGCGCGTATGCAAGCTGTGCGCTCGGAGATTCAACCTGTTTTTATGGAGATAGGTGAGGTCTTGAAAGAAAGAATCAGTCAAGCTTTTCCAGAGCAGGATTTTTATCTGCACATTGCTCAGCATCGACGCCGCACCAGCCATGCTCCAGAAAATACGTGGTCAGCCATCGGTCGACAAAAGCGAGGATATAAGATGGAACCGCATTTTCAGCTAGGCATTTGGAAAGACTATGTGTTTATTTACCTTTCCATCATTGATCAACCGAAAGGTCAGCAAGACTATGCTGATAAATTAACTCAATTTGGCGCTTTGCCAGCCGGTTTTGTTCTTTCAAAGGATCATACGCAGCCGAACTTTTATGAAACCAGCCATTTTTCAGAACTGATCACACGTTTGAAAAAGGTAAAAAAAGCAGAGTTAGAAATAGGGAAAGTTTGGGAAGCTTCTCGTTTTGATGGGAAGCAAGACGAAGTAATCTTGCAAGAAATGCTTGAAACTGTTGACCTTCTACTTCCCATATACAAAGGATTGATGGAGGAATAACATGCGTTTTTTTACAGCCGGAGAGTCACATGGTCCGCGATTGACAGCCATTATTGAAGGGCTTCCTGCAGGACTTCCTCTGCAAGCTGAGGATATCAATATTGAACTCAAACGTCGTCAAGGTGGCTATGGACGGGGCGGACGTATGAAGATTGAGAATGATCAAGTTGAAATTACGAGTGGTCTTCGACACGGAAAAACTTTAGGAAGTCCGCTCACGCTCAATGTAAGCAATCGTGATTTCTCACATTGGACAGAAATTATGGCTTCTGGAGCGGTTGACGCATCCGTAAAGAAACAACGAAAGCTAACGAAACCAAGGCCCGGTCATGCAGACCTCGTTGGGGGAATGAAGTACGAATTTGATGACTTGCGCAATACACTTGAACGTTCTTCAGCGCGTGAAACGACCATGCGAGTAGCGGTTGGTGCGGTAGCTAAGACTTTGCTAAAAAATTTAGGCATTGATCTGGCTAATCATGTGGTCAATTTTGGTGGCAAGGAGGTTGCAGCGCATCTTTCAGATTTGACAGTGGAGAAAATCAAAGAAAGAGCTGGATCAAATGACTTATCTCTGGTCGACACCTCACGTGCGGCAGAGATTCGTGCCTATATAGATGACATAAAAAAGAAGGGGGATACAATCGGGGGAATAGTTGAGGTACGTGCGACAAATGTTCCTGCTGGTCTGGGTTCCTATGTGCATTACGACCGAAAATTAGATGCGAAAATTGCAGCAGCTGTTGTTTCAATTAACGCCTTTAAAGGGGTCGAGTTTGGTTTAGGTTTCGAATCAGGACGGCTTCAGGGAAGCCAAGTCATGGATGAAATCTGTTGGTCGGAACAAGCGGGTTACAGCCGGAAGAGCAATAATCTTGGCGGCTTTGAAGGGGGAATGACAAACGGCGAAGATTTGATCATTCGAGGTGTAATGAAACCTATTCCGACCTTGTATAAGCCTCTTATGTCAGTAGATATGGAAACACATGAGCCTTATAAGGCAAGTGTTGAGCGTTCTGATCCTACGGCCTTGCCAGCGGCAGGCGTCGTTATGGAAAACGTTGTTGCCACCGTTTTAGCTCAGGAAATTTGTGACAAATTTTCGAGTGACAGTTTTAGAGAACTTCAAGAAGCATTTCAAAAGTATAAAGCACGCTTAAGAAAATTCTGAAAAAACTAGAACCATTGTGGTCCTAGTTTTTTTCATTACAAAAGTGTAAGTTTATAGAAAATATTATTTGCTAGAATAAAGATATAAACTTAAGTAAAAGACACGCCTAATATGAAAGAGGAAAAAATATGAAAAAGGTATTATTTGGTTTACTTGCATTTGTCGTAATCATCGGTGGTTTAGGTTATGGTTGGTATAAAACGAGCTATGGTGGCACAGAACGTTATGTGAAAATCACTGAAGATGGTAGAAAAAAAGTCATTAAAGCAGACTCGGGCGAGCGTTTTACAGATTATGAGTACGAGATGACCGCTTATGATAAAAAAGGAGATGAAAAAGAAGTTTCCTTTACAGCACAGCATAACTTACGTAAAAATGCTTACCTAAAACTGATAGATAACAAAGTCAAAGGTATAACAAGCTGGGAAGAAGTTCAAGAAAAAGACTTGCCAAGTAAAGCAAAAGAGAAGTTAAACCAAAACTAAAATCAAGGCAAGATATATGGAGGAGAAAAAATGCTATTAGAAGTTAAACACATCAAAAAAGTTTTCAAAACACGTTTTTCAAAGGAAGAAACAACAGCTCTTGCAGATATTGATTTCTCTGTGGAAAAAGGCGAATATATCGCGATTATGGGTGAGTCGGGGTCAGGAAAAACCACTTTATTGAACATCCTATCTACCTTGGAAAAACCTACGGCAGGTCAAGTTTTACTCTCAGGACGTGATATCACAGCCATTAAGGACAAAGACATTTCAGCTTTTCGCAGGGAGCATCTTGGCTTTGTTTTCCAAGATTTCAATCTTTTAGATACCTTGTCTGTCAGAGATAACATTTATCTTCCTTTGGTTTTGTCTAAGGCTCCGGTAAGCGAGATGAAGGCGCGTTTGGACAACTTGGCACCAAAACTAAATATTGAGAGCCTCTTAGAAAAACAGCCTTTTGAGCTCTCAGGTGGGCAGCAACAACGTGTGGCTGTGGCGCGTGCCTTGATTTCTCAACCAGATTTAGTTTTAGCTGATGAACCTACAGCAGCTCTGGACTATAAAAATTCGGAAAGTTTGCTTGAACTTTTTGAGAATATTAATGATGCGGGTCAAACAATCATCATGGTTACACACTCAAGCTTGGCAGCAAGTCATGCTAAGCGCGTCCTTTTTATTAAAGATGGGATGCTCTACCATCAGCTTTACCGAGGTGAAAAATCATCGACAGACTTTGCAAAGGAAATTACACTGTCAATGACTTCATTCTTAGGTTCTCCAGTAGGTCCAAGTGAAACGGAGGTGGCACACAATGCTTAGTTTTAAGCTGGCAGTCCAAAATTTGAAGAAAGGTTTCAAGTCCTTTGCTCCCTTTATTGTGGCGAGTGTGACAATGTTTGTTTTGCTCTTTATCACAGTGGCTATCGGACAGTCCCCCTCTCTTGAACACATGAAGGGAGGCGCAGCAGTTTCACAACTGATGACTTTTGGAATGTGGATTTTAGCTATATTTGCTGGCATCATCCTCGTCTATAGTTATCGTTTCTTGCAACTGCAACGTTCGCGTGAGTTTGGGCTTTATGATATTTTAGGTCTGGGAAAGAAGAAAATAGCACTCGTTTCTTTCTTTGAACTTGTTCTGAGTTACATTGCCATAGTAATTATTGGTACAATCGCTGGGATTGCCTTTTCAAAATTCTTTTTCCTTATTTTCATAAATATGATTGGAGAAAATCAGTTTGATTTGGCAATTACAGCAGGAGCTGTGTTTACTGTTGCATTAATTTTCTTGATTTTCTTCTCTATACTCCTTGTCATAGGAACATTTATCATTTGGAAATCTTCAAGTTTAGACCTGTTGCGTGAAGAATCTAAGGGAGAAAAAGAACCCAAGTCAAATATCTTCATGGCTATCATTGGGCTTCTCTTACTCATTGTAGGATATAGTCTTGCAGTAAGCGTCGATAACCCGATCAAGGCTTTGACAACTTTCTTTATTGCGGTCTTAGTCGTTATTCTGGGGACATACTTCTTTTATATAAGTTTTACTGTTTGGTATCTAAAATGGCGTAAAAAGCGCAATTCTTACTATAAACCGCAAAACTTTATCACGATCAGTTCCATGCTTTATCGGATGAAAGCCAATGCAGTTGGGCTAGCAAACATCACGATTCTTTTATCCATGAGTTTAGTGACATTAGTGGTCACAATTGGTATTTTTGTGGGAAGCACTCAAGCAGTAGAGCGGGCTTATCCGAAAGAAGGAAGATATGTTCTATACAGCCAAGAAAAAACAACTGCTCAAATGGTCCAAACTCTGAAAGAAAAAGCAGACCAAGCTGGAGTTGAAATTTCCAATGTTTCGACAGCTCTAAGCGCGGATTTCTTAATGGTTGATGGGCAAAAAGCAGCAACGAATACTCTCCGTATTTCTCCATTGATGACTCAAAAAACAGCCCTGCAATTCTCAATGACAACCTTGCAAACATTGAAAAACTTGAATGAAAAAGTTGCAGATATTTCAGGCAAGCAGATAAACGTCCTCGATTATTTTGGAGCTTATCCAAATCTAAAAAAGCTCAACTGGTTTGGTACTCAATATGAAGTCAAAACCATTATGGCAACGAGTGACTTGAAGAAATATCCAATCATGTTGAACATGACAACACCAATGCTTATTATATTTCCAAATGATGAGGCATTGTATCAAGCTCTAGCTGCCTATAATCAGGCAAACAGCGAGAGAGAGAACTTTTATCAAATGACTCCAGCTGTGACGGTGAACTTTGAGCTTCAAGAGCAAGAACAGGACAAGCTCAGAAAGGTATTTAAGGAGGAACAAGGCGCACTGACTTTCCGCTCAACTGAGATGAAAGAAGTGAGAACAGGTATTGGTGCATTTGTCTTCATAGGCTTAGTGCTTGGTATCAGCTTTATCTTGGGTGCAGCTTTGATTATTTATTACAAGCAGTTATCTGAAGGTACGCAAGACAAGCGTTCGTTCAAGATTCTCCAAGAAGTGGGACTTTCGAAAAAACAAGTGGCTAAAACGATCAAGTCACAAGTCAGCATGATTTTCTTACTGCCTATTGCCATGACTATCCTCCATTTCAGTTTTGCCTACATCATGATTAGCAAACTTATTCAAATCTTTGGCATCATGGATAACCAATTAATTCTCTGGGTAAGCTTAGGAAGTATTGCCGCCTTGGCAATCATTTACTGGCTTATTTATAAGGGAACAAGCCGAGTTTATTACAATATTGTGGAGAAAAAATAAATGGAAAAAATTCCCTACTATTTACTGATTCTTGGAGGTTCACTCACTGCGCTTAGTTTCTGTGCATGGTATGCTTGGGCAGGGATTCGCTTTGTCCAGAGAAAGATTCAAAATTGTAAGGACATTAAGCTCTTACAGAAAATATCAGTCAGTCTACATACTCTTTCATTGCTCATCATTGTTGGTTTGGTTTACTACGGGCTTACCACACTTTTTTGACAGAGTTCCTGCATTGAGACCGGTTTGGCTAAAGTTGGACAAGTAACTTAGGTAAAGGACTTAGTTCTGTACTGTATAGGGCTAAGTCCTTTTTGTTTGGATGCGTTTATTGTCTTTACCACATCTATTGTGCAGCTGTCCATCCGCAAATTTCATACGTATTACTTTCTGGTTGAGTTCTCGTCTGCTGTTCTTACGTATTGCTTTTTGCCTATCATATATTATAGAATAGGAGATATTAGAAAATATTTTTGGAGGAGAAATGCCCAAGATTTTTATTGTCGAGGATGACAAAACAATTGTCAAAATGTTGACCAATGCTTTAAAAACTGAATTTCAGGTCCATTCTGTTTTAAATTTTCGAGCAGTAAAGCAAGAAATCTTGGAAGCAGAGCCAGATTTGGTGTTGATGGACATCGGCTTGCCTTTTTATAATGGATTTTATTGGACAACAGAGCTACGAAAAGTTTCCCAAATTCCGATTATCTTTATTTCATCAATGAGTGATGATATGAATCAAGTGACAGCTATGAACCAAGGGGCAGATGATTTCGTGACAAAGCCCTTTTCATTAGAGATATTGAAGGCCAAGATAAAGGCTCTCTTACGTCGCTCTTATAAGTTTTCAGGTCCAGAAAAATTAGAATTTGCAGGATTTATTTTATCTGAAAATAGGGTAAAGTTTGGCCAAAAGCAAGTTGAACTTACACCATCAGAAAACAAAATCTTAAGTATACTTTTTAGAGCAAATGGTGCAGTCGTCAGCAAGGAAGTTATCCTTCAGGAACTTTGGCAAACGGATGAATTTATTGATAGCAATACTTTAAATGTGAAGATGGCGCGCTTACGCAAGAAACTGGCGGAAATAGGTTTCGCACATCTGGTGACGAAGCGAGGTGTAGGCTATGCCTTGGAATAAAATAAAGAGATTTCTACAGACAAAGATTGCTCAGATTGGTGTCTTTTTACTCATGCTCTTTATTTTTGTCAGCAATTTTCTACTCTGGCATCTGCCGATAGAATCACTCATAAACGCAACGATATTGGCCTTGATTGTATTTGTACTTTATCTGCTTTCTTCTTATTTTCGCTGGGAAAAGCGGGAGGAAATCTTGCTGGACCTCAAGCATGAGTTGGCTGATTTGGGTGAAAAACTAGTAGAGAGGGAGCGACATATTAGGGAAACTGAAGATATCCTTAAAGTCTGGTCTCATCAGATGAAGATACCTCTGGCTGCTATAGACTTAATGGCACAAACAGAGATAAATCCAACAGAGCTAAAAAATCAAACCTTTGCCTTGGATAATTATCTGAAGATGCTACTGGAATATCAACGCATATCTAACATTTCGACAGACTTTCGTTTTGAGAGGTTTTCGGTTGCTCTTGTTATGAGTGAACTTCTTAAAAAATACAGTAGTTTTTTTATCCAGAAAAACTTATCCGTCACGCTGTCAGGAGATTGGGAAGTAGTTACTGACCGAAAATGGTTAGCTCTAGCCCTAGAGCAACTGCTTAATAATGCGATAAAGTATACAAATGAAGGAAGTTTGACGATTACTATTGAAGAGAATAAAATCGAATTAAGTGACACAGGAATAGGGATTTTACCTGAGGATTTACCGCGGATATTTGAGCATGGTTTTACAGGATATAACGGCCGGGGACACTATAAGGCTTCAGGTTTAGGACTCTATTTGACAAAACTTATCTTTGACCGTCTGGACTTTGAGATTGGGATAAGTTCAGACGTTGGTATAGGAACAAAGGTTGAGGTGAAAAAAGATGAAAGATAAACAGGTTATACTTGCGGAGCTCCAAGTTTTTGAAACGGAGCGATTGGTTTTTAGAAAGATAGAACTTTCTGACAAAGAGGATATGTTTGAATATGCCAGCGACCCAGAAGTTGTGCGTTACGTCACTTTTCCAGAGCATAAAAGCTTAGAAATGACAGAAGAAAGTATTGTCAACTATTTTATACCCAATCGTTTAATATGCTGGGGAGTAGTGGATAAACAAAGTGGGAAAATGATTGGTACTATTGACTTAAGATTAGAGGGAGATCAAGCTATCTTTGGCTGGGTGCTTAACCGCAAGTTCTGGGGAAGAGGTCTCATGCCAGAGGCTGCTGCATACCTTAGAGATTTAGCTTTTAATCAGCTAGAAGTGCAAGTCATTACTGCGGAGCACGATGCGGAAAATCCGAAGTCAGGTCGTGTGATGGAGAAGATAGGCATGCGAAAGATTGGTCAAGTTTATACTTATATTGCGAAAGAGAAGCGTTCTGTACTCTGCGATTACTGGGCGTTGACAAAAGCAGAGTATCAAGCACTGCGTAAATAAAAGTATTCATTGCTGATAATGTCATGAAGTTAAGAAGCTCTAGCTCAGGCAAGAGCTTCTTTTTTGTCCGCGTTTCGGGCGCTGGTTACGGAAACTGAAAACAAGTCCAAGTGAAAACCCTCCTCGCTTTTCTCATCAAACACTCATTTCATTTGACCTTTTTTTTTTTTTATACTATAGACTCAGAAAGTAAACGTAACATTAGAAATACAAATGTAAAGAAAAATCTAAACCACAGGTTACGTCAAAGGAGGAGTTTATGACACCAGAAAAGAAAAAACAGCGGCGGCTGCGCAACCTTGCACTCCTGTCGCTCTTGTTACTCGCAGTAGGCGGCACCTTCGCCTTCCAAGCCTTCAACCAACGGGCCATCAATGACCGGCTGAATGAAGTGGACATCAATGTCGGCGGCCGTGTCCACGACTACTACAACCGAGACACCGAAAACAAGGACGTCTTCGTGGAAAACTACGGCGAACGGCCAATCATGGCACGGATACGCCTGGCCGAGTTCCTCGAAACCCGCCAACGTGATGAAGCCAACTTCACCCCCTTGGTGGCAGGGACCAGCCGTGAGGATGTAGAAAACTGGACCACATGGATCCCAAGCGCAGGCAATATCAATGACCGTGCAAACAATAATCCGTCCAATGCCTTTGACCAGTATGCCACACTCATCTTCGGTTGGGAGCGTTCCGGTCAAGATGCCCCATGGTATATGCCGACCTTCAATCATGACAACCTGGACTTAAGAACAGCAGCGGCAGGTCATGCGCGGGACTGGATTGAAGGGAACGAGGCAACAGATGGCGTTACAGACGGTGCGACACATCCGGGTGACGGAACAGATGCCTACTGGTCAGCAGGCGGCAGCTTTGACAACAGTGGTCCAGTCTGGCCGGGAGAAGAAGTGACCAACCAAACTGCCCAGAACCTCCCCCAAGACCGTGCCCCAATGACCATGAACCAGTGGAGCACCTTGCCTAACGAAGACAAGATAGGCAACTTCTGGGTGGTTGACCACAACACAGGTTGGGCTTACTGGGCCAACAGACTGAACAGTGAGCAAGCCAGCTCTTACCTGCTTAATGCAGCGGAGATGACAGCTGCCATTGAGGACAAGGTCTTTAACGGTTTTTACTACTATGGAATCCATGTTGAGAGTGGACTGGTACACCCTGACCAGCATGAGGAGTTCCTCAATGACGGGGAGCAACACCATGCGGAGCTGGCAGACCTTCTCCGTGGTATCCAGAACGGAGTGATGTTTGATGACGGCCCGAACCCACTGCCTAACGAAGACAGCCCAGCATCAGCCTTTGACTTTTCGACCATGCGTCCGGGCCGTATCTTTACCATGGCTGGGGAGCAGTACCGCTACCTTGAAAACATGGGTTCTGGGAATCATATGATTATTCGGAATGGTGTAATTACGAATATCCCCTTGACACAACATGAAGCAGAATTGAATACTTGGCGTCAAGCTCTTGCCCCAGAAGTTCAGGCGATGATTCAACCTGTCTCTGTCCCATATATAGGCCCTGCTATTTTGGATGAAGATATTGTTTGGGAAGGCGGCTGGCGTTGGATAATGAGTGCCAGCAGCTTGGCTCAATTTCCTGATGCTGCAGCTGACATCACTCAAGTTGACTCAGGTGGCACACCACGTGCTTTTACTCTTTCCGTAGCAGATGTGGTGCGCTTGTCAGGCCCAGGTCGTGCTTTTCCTCGTAGGGAAGGACGTGTAGGTGCAAATGATACCCTTTGGTGGACGCGTACGCTTTCATCACAAAGTCCTAATCCTGATACAGGTTGGTTTATTAATGGAGGTAACGGATGGCTAAATTCCCATTGGACCACAAATCTTGCTGGAGCACATGGCGGCATGCGCCCAGCCCTCATCATCAACCAAGCTCCTTAGAACTTTCTTTCAGAAGTTTTGGACGAAAGTTCAAATTCAGAGTTCGAAAACGCCCACTTTTGACACAAAAAATGTCGAAAGTGAGCGTTTTTCTGTTTTTGGGTCCTTGTCTCAGAGTTTTTTCAATTCAAAACCAGTAAACGAGGGATGTTTTATAGTTTTTCTTGATTGCACTAAGCTACAGTTTTTCTTTTGTTAAAGTGAAAGAATAGGAAATGGTAGCATGAGTAACAAGGATTTCGGTCTAATTTTGCTTTCTCTTAATCTAGAAACAGAGGGAAGCAGGAGAAAAAATATCCTGTATTGTCGTGTATGATTTTTATATTTTTCATGTTGTGTGTTGCACTAATATTCTATTTTTTGAACTCTAACTTATCCAGAGACCAAGCCACTTTTGTTACATAACAGCACTCCAATATTTCATCTTAAGACTTGTGCTATAATAGAAGATAAAATCGCATAGAAGAAAGCTACAAGGTTAATAATGAAACTCACAACAAATGCAAGGAGACTTAAGGGAACTATCACAGTCCCTGGAGATAAATCAATCTCACATCGTTCGATTATGTTTGGTGCTATTGCTCATGGACAGACACGGGTGCATCACATTTTGAGAGCAGAAGATGTTACAGCAACCATCCAAGCTTTTCAGGCTTTAGGTGTCAAGATTGAAGACAATGGAAAAATGGTCTGCATTCAGGGGAGAGGTTTTGAGGGGTTAAAATCTGCTCGAAAGCCTTTGAACATGGGGAATTCGGGAACATCTATGCGCTTAATGTCTGGAATTTTAGCAGGTCTACCTTTTGAAACTGACATGTATGGCGATGCCTCTCTTTCAAGACGACCTATGGATCGTGTTGCCCAACCTCTAACACTGATGGGCGCGGAAATTGAGGGAGAAGGCGAACGCTTCCTTCCCCCTTTGAAAATTCGCGGGGGACATTTGAAACCAATAAACTACCAGCTTCCAGTAGCTTCTGCACAGGTTAAGTCTGCTTTGATATTTGCTGCCCTACAAACGGAAACAGGTCAAGTGTCAGAAATAGTTGAAAAAGAGCTGACCCGTAATCATACAGAGGAGATGCTTCAACAATTTGGTGGAAGGATTGAGATATCTGGTAAGAGAATTTTAGTTCCTGGTGGACAGAAACTAGAAGGACAAGAGATAACTGTGCCCGGAGATATATCTTCCGCAGCCTTCTGGATTGTAGCAGCTTTGCTTATCCCAGAAAGTAATATCCAGCTCAAAAATGTTGGTATAAATCAAACCCGAACAGGAATTCTTGATGTCATTGAAGATATGGGAGGACAAGTTGAAGTATCCGAACGGACAGAGCTATCAGCAACACTTAAGGTAAAGCACAGTGCCCTAAAAGCAACGAAAATATCTGCCGCCTTAATTCCAAGGCTTATTGATGAGCTACCTATTCTTGCGCTCCTAGCAACTCAGGCTGAGGGAAAAACGGTCATTACGGATGCTGAGGAACTTAGAATAAAGGAAACAGATCGAATTGCGGTAGTGGCAGATACTTTGCAAGCTATGGGAGCCAATGTCCTACCTACAGCAGATGGCATGATAATCAGAGGCAAAACAAAGTTGCATGCGCCAAAGAAGAAGATTAGTACATATGGCGATCATCGTATAGGTATGATGACTGCCATTGCAGCTCTTCTTATCTCAGAAGGAGAGGTCAGTCTAGAAGGAAGTCAAGCCATAAGCACAAGTTATCCAGGTTTTTTTGATGACATGGAAACTTTACTTGCTGGGAGCAGAGAGGATAGGGAATGGCAGTGATTTTAATAGGCTTCATGGCTGCCGGCAAATCAACTGTCGCAAAAGCTCTTGATAAAGAAAATTTTGTTGATCTTGATAAGGAGATTGAAAAAGAGGTTGGCATGACTATTGCACAGTTTTTTCAAGAATATGGAGAAGATAAATTTCGGAAAATTGAAAGGGAAAAACTTGAAGCGGCAATTCTCTCAGGCTTTAACGTAGCTACAGGTGGTGGCATTGTCAACTTGATTGAAAATCGCAACTGTTTGAAAAAACTGGGAAATGTTGTTTATCTGAAGGCAGATTTTGAAACCCTTTATGAGCGCATTTTATTGGACAAGGAGAACAGTCGTCCCTTGGCTTTCCAATCAAAGGAAGAAGTTAAAAAACTTTTTGCTCAGCGTGTCAAATTTTACGAAGAGGTAGCCGATATTGTTATTGAAACTCGGGGCAAAGGTCCAGAGGAAGTAGTCAAAGAAATTCAGGAGTTGAAATGAAAATCTATTTTGTTAGACATGGAAAAACACAGTGGAATTTAGAAAAAAGGCTCCAAGGGCAGAAGGGGGATTCGCCTCTCTTGCCTGAATCTTATGAGGCCATTGCGCGTGTCAGTGAAAAACTGTCGCAGATTGTACGATTTGATAGGGTTATTTCAAGTCCTCAAGCTCGAGCGATTACTACAGCGGAGCTCTTGACTGATTTGCCAGTTGAAAAAGATCCTCGCCTGTCTGAGTGGAATTTTGGCCAACTTGAAGGTCAGCTTGTTGCAGATGCACTCTTAAAATACCCAAAAGAAATGTATGCATCTCGGAATGAGCTACAAAACTTTGACGGTCGACATTTTGGGGCTGAAACGGTTGAACAGGTTTTAAATCGTTTTGACAGCCTAGCGCTAGATTTGCGTAAGGATGAAGCTGAAAATATCCTACTTGTCGGGCACGGTGCTTCTGGAACAGCAGGTATGCGGCATCTGGCAGGGTTTCCCATATGGGAATTGCGCGCAGCAGGAGGCTTAGCGAACAACAGTGTAACTGTCTTGGAAGCAAAGGATAAAGGCTTTCAAATCACTCATTGGAATCAAGAATTATGACAGAAAAAATATATTTTACAGGAACCATTGCGGCTATTTTTTTCAGCAATCCTAGCAATTTTTACAAGGTTCTTTTGCTGGAAATTGATGAAACAAACAGCGATTATATAGGCTATGAGATTGTCGTGACAGGAACGATTGGCGACCTGATAGAGGGAGATACTTATACGTTTTATGGGCAGATGACAACTCATCCAAGGTATGGGGAACAGTTACAGGTAGAAACTTATGAGAAAGCCGTACCAACCAGTGCTGCAGGCTTAATCAAGTATTTTTCATCAGATAAATTTCCAGGTATTGGTAAAAAAACGGCCGAAAAAATCGTTGCGCGATTTCCTGAAAATACTGTAGACAGCATTTTAGGTGCTCCTGAAGAGTTAGGAGAAATACTGCCCCTCGCAAGAAAAAATTCATTCATTAAACGCCTGCGTGACAATCACGGTGTTGAAAAAATACTGTCCAAGCTAGCTGAGTATGGTATTCCAAGCAAGCTACAATTTCAGATTCATGAGCTTTACAAGGATGAAACATTAGAGATTATTGCTAAAAATCCCTATCAGCTGGTAGAAGATGTAAAGGGTATCGGTTTTAAAACAGCAGATCAAATTGCTCAAGAGTTAGGGATTGCAGCCGACAGTCATGCGCGTTTTAGGGCAGCTTTAATGCACGTGGTGAAGACACAACCGATGATTACAGGGGATACATATATCGAAGCACATGACCTTTTGCTGGAAACTATTCAACTTTTGGAGGACTCCAGACAAGTTGAGATTGCGCCAGAATATGTAGCTGAAGAAATCAACCCTCTTTTAGAAGAAGGAAAAATTCAGCAAGAAGAAACAAAAATATTTGAAAACTCGCTTTACTTTGCTGAAGAAGGCATCAGTGCCTCTTTAAAAAAACTGATTCAACCCAGTTCGCAACCTTTTTCAGATGAGAAAATTCTGGAGCAGATTGGACAGGTTGAGCATGATTTGGAGATTACATACGATAAGCTACAGAAAGAAGCAATTATTCAAGCGCTAAAAAGTCAATTCTTTATTTTAACTGGTGGACCTGGGACAGGGAAAACAACGATTATCAACGGTTTTATTGAAACATATGCGAAACTTTATGGTATTGATCTGGATCCCGAGAACTATCATGATGATGTTTTTCCCATACTTTTGGCTGCACCGACAGGGAGAGCAAGTCGACGGATGAATGAGCTGACTGGCTTGCCAGCAGCAACTTTACATCGTCATTTGGGTTTAAATACAGATGAAGCTATGGACACAGAGAGTAATCTTCTTTCAGGTTCCCTGCTCATCGTGGATGAGTTTTCAATGGTGGATACTTGGTTAGCAAATAAACTTTTGCAAGCCATTCCGCCTTCCATGAAGGTTCTTTTTGTGGGCGATGCGGATCAGCTCCCTTCTGTTGGTCCCGGGCAAGTTTTTGCGGATCTCTTAAAAATATCTGAGATACCTTCAGTAAGATTGGATAAAATATTCCGTCAGGGGGAAGAGTCAACCATTATTGATCTTGCACATGAAATTAGGGAAGGACGCTTGCCTCAAGATTTTACCAGCCGTCATCCAGACCGCTCCTACTTTGAAGCGAGTACAAGTCAGGTGGCAAATCTGGTGACCCAGGTTGCAACAGCTTGGAAAAAAAGAGGAAACAATCCTTTTGAGCTACAGGTTTTGGCACCGATGTACAAAGGAATGGCAGGAATAAACACACTCAATGCTTTACTCCAAGAACTTTTCAATCCTTTAGAAGGAAGACAAGAGTTTAACTATCAAGATGTTCATTTTCGTCAAGCAGACAAGGTTTTACATCTGGTTAATGATGCAGAATGCAATGTTTTTAATGGGGATCTAGGAGTAATCGTTAAGCTGGTCCCTGCCAAGCATACGGAAAGCAAACAAGATGAAATTGTAATGGATTTTGATGGTCAAGAAGTGACTTATCCTCGCGCCGAGTGGTATAAGATAACGCTTGCTTATGCCATGTCTATTCATAAGTCGCAAGGGAGCGAGTTTTCAACAGTCGTTGTTCCGATGGTTTCTTCTTATTCAAGAATGCTGGAGCGAAACTTACTTTATACGGCCATCACGCGTGCCAAACAGAGTCTCATCCTTATTGGAGAGCAGAGAGCATTTGCTCAGGCTGTACAAAAAGAAAGTGCCAACCGTAAAACTTATTTGATTGAGCGCTTTTCTGGTAAATCTGAAGTGCTGGATAAGCAGCCAAAACCTCAGATGGAGCTTGTTACTGCGGAGAAGAAGGAAAGTTCCACAGTAGAAGAAATTTCACTTTTTTCAGAAGAAGACATATCTGAAAATTTGGTGAAAGAGCCCTTTCTTACTACAGCTTTAATCGCTTCGGGAGATTTTGACCCTTTGATTGGTTTGACAGAAGAAGATTTCCTTATTTTCAAATAGAAAAAAAGACTTGCTTATCCATTCTGAGCAAGTCTTTTTCTTAGATAGGGAGATGGCGTTTAAAGTATTTACGCGTTTTCCATTTGAAACGTGCAGTTTCTATACCTTCAGTCATTGCGACATAATCATCTGCTAGAGTAACTACCCAGCTTTCCTTGTAACGCGGTGGCGCAAGCGTTGCGCCCCACATATGTTTAACAATACAATCGTATTCAAGATCTGAAAGTGTTGTGATTTTTGCAGCATTACGTGCAGCAATGCGTGGATGAACATAGGCATGACTTTTGTTAAACTTAGTGTCGCGCCAATCGTAGTAGAAGAGGTCATGCAAAAGCCCTGCACGTGCAGCTGACTTTGCATTCCAGCCCATTTTTTTACAAACTAAATAACTTACATAACTCACTTTTATAGAGTGAATCAAACGTGTTGAAGTATAGTGATGTGTGATTTCATCAAGCTGTTTCAGTTCTGGCATCTCAAGAAAGTGACCAACGTAACTCATAAATTCAGCATCTGTCAACCAAGGATTTTCATCTAATTTCATATTCATATTATAGCACCAATTGATAAAATGTAAATAGCAATATGCAATTTGTCCAAATAAAAAAAGGAAAATAATTGGATTTTATTCAGACAAACAGTTGCTAAAAAGCCAAAAATCCTGTATAATTTATAGGTATTACAAAAATTTGGAGGAAATAATGGCTAATATCAAATCTGCAATCAAACGCGCTGAATTGAACGTGGCTGCTAACGAACGCAACTCACAACAAAAATCTGCAATGCGTACTGCAATCAAAAAATTTGAAAAGGCACCAAGTGAAGACACATACAAAGCTGCAAGCTCTGCGATTGACAAAGCTGCATCAAAAGGTCTCATCCATGCGAACAAGGCTTCACGTGACAAGTCACGTTTGGCTGCTAAATTGGGCTAATTCTTAAACTACAAGAAATATTCCTATCAGATGATAGGTTTCTTTTTTTTACTTTTTATATTACAATATAGTTACAAAAGCTTTTTTTAAAACATATACTTGACAGTTCTGTTATAAATGTTATAATTAGTTTATGAATAAATAAGAAAAAAATAAGGAAAGCAGAAACAACCATGCTAAAAATTTATACAGTAACGACATGTAGCTCATCTAAAAAGGCAAAAGAGTGGCTGGATGAACACCGGATTGAGTATCAAGAGATTAATTTGTTGACGGATAATATCGAAAAGCAAGAGTTTCTTAATATGCTCTCATTAACAGAAGAAGGAACAGGTGAAATACTTTCAAAGCGCAGCCGAATTTATAAAAAAATTGCAACAAGACTAGATGAACTTTCCTTAGGAGAACTCGTTCGCTTTATAGATGAGAATCGCTCTGTCTTACGACGTCCTTTGATTGTCAATGACAAATGTCTTCAGGTTGGTTATAACGAAGATGACATTCGTAAGTTCCTACCAAGAACAGTACGTCGTGTGGAGATGGCTAATGCCAGTGAAAGCATTCGTAGTATTGCTCTTGGAGGTAAATTTAAAATTCAGGCGAGTTAAAAAGTAAACATTTAGTCGCTCACACTGAGTGCTACTCTATTCATATTTGATTAAAGAGGTGATGTTAACCTCTTTTTTCTATCAAAAATATCAGCATAGCAACATTTCCATATTAAAATTTATAATAGTAACTGTTGTTGGATAAGAAAAGATAAATGATATAATGAATGGATAAATTGTTATCAGTTTTGAGAAGAAAATACGCTAGAAAGCAGAAAAGGAAGGAGAAGGAAGCGGTGAGAAAAAAGTAAATCAACTGCTGTTTACTTTTGCGACCATTTCCAAAAATTAAATGACGTTTGAAACAGAGAAAGTTGACTTTAAAAAGACGGAGAAAAAGTTTTATTATCCGAAAAAGGTAGAGGCGATTATGGTTCCAGAGATGACTTATTTAACGGTTTCAGGAGCGGGTGAACCCGCAGGAGAGACTTTTCAGAAAGCGATTGCTTCCCTTTACCCTGTTGCTTATACGATTTCCATGTCTTATAAAAAGGAAGATTGCAAAATTCCTAATTTTTACCGTTTTGTTGTGCCTCCTTTGGAAGGACTATGGACGAGTAAAACTGTTCCCAAGAAAGGCGAACCTTTAAAAAAGGAGGACTTTGTTTGGAAAATAATGCTTAGAATGCCAGAGTTTGTCACCAAGGAAGTTGTAGAGTGGGCCAAAGAAGAAGCAGAGCGAAAAAAGAAACAGGATTTTTCTCATGTAAAATATGAAAAAATAGAAGATGGTTTTTGTGTGCAGGCTCTACATAAGGGATCTTTTGACGAAGAGGCTCATACTTTTGCTCAGATGGAAGAATTTGCAGCTGCCGAAGGACTTCAACTCATCCACAAAGCCTATCATCATCGTGAGATTTATCTCAGCGATTTTCGAAAGACCGCACCGGAAAAACTAAAAACAGTGCTTCGACAGTACGCCAGAACTAAAGAAGAGGATAAAATATAAACAGCTTTTTTCTGAATAGATGACACGTCTAGGAATTTAAAGTGTACAAGAGTATTTATCAAACCATAGGTAGCTTATAGATGCATGTATAGTTAAGTCCAAAAATATTTGTCCAATAGATGAGCAGCAGCCCCCTTGACTGTCGTTGAATTTTATTTTCAGTGTTTTCTTATGACATTGAGAAAGATAAAACGTCCTGCCTTGTCATTTTTATATGAATAATAAAGAGTTCCAGTTAGCATCTTTCTAGAATCGTCAAAGAGGTTGGTAAAATATAAAACCTCGTAGCGCTACAAGCGAAGTATAAAAACAGACTAAAAAGAAAGGTTTATACGGGTGGGAGCTAGCCGATAATATAAAAATAAGGTAAAATAGAAGGAAAATATCCTAGTGTGAGTGTTTTGTGACTTGGCAATAGGTTATCTACTACAAGGAGGTTGAACAATGAAAAAAACAGACTGGAGTCGTCCTTTGAGAGAACGATTGCCTGAAGAGTATTTTCGAAAAATAGTAGCTTTCATTAATCATGCTTATTCCCAAGGAGAAGTTTATCCACCTGAGGATAAGATTTTTCGGGCAATTGAACTTACTTCTTTAGCGGAGGTAAAAGTTGTCCTTGTTGGACAAGATCCCTATCCGCAGCCTGGAAAAGCACAGGGACTAAGCTTTTCATACCCAGCTTCATTTGTTGTTCACCGTCCGGATTCTATTGTTAACATTCAGAAGGAACTTCAAAGTGAAGGTTTTGATAAACGAGATTCAGATTTGACCCATTGGGCCGAACAAGGGGTATTGCTCCTTAATGCTGTTTTAACGGTTCCTAAATTAAAGTCCAATGCCCATAAAGGAAAAATATGGGAACCTTTGACAGATGAAATTATCAAAATTGCTTCAGACGACGACCGCCCTAAAGTCTTTTTGTTGTGGGGAGGAGATGCGCGAAAGAAAGCCAGACTTATTGATTCGGATAAACATTTGATTATTGAGTCTGCTCATCCTTCTCCGTTGTCTGCTGCGCGTGGATTTTTTGGCTCTCGTCCTTTTTCAAGAGCGAATGCATTTTTAGAGCAAACAGGTCAAACAGGAATAGACTGGTCAAAATAAGAAAAATATGAAAAGAGTTAAAAAATAGGACGTTAGTCGGATGACAGTCCTAGAAAATTTTGGTAGAATAGTCCTAATGATAGAATTAAAAAGGAGAAATCATGGAAAATCCATTTATAAATAATCAGAACAGTAGCCAGGTGTCGTTAAACCAATTCTTTGCACGCATCTATGGAATTGTGGGGATTGGGGTTGCCGTTTCAGCACTCACATCTTTTTTGACAATTAATGTTTTCTGGGAAGCAGCTCAGAACTTGGTGCATCGTGCAGGCTTTGGAATGCTTGTTATTTGGTTCCTGCCACTTATTCTTATTTTCCCAATGCAAAATGCAGCCATGAAAAATAAACCTACCGCTTTACCGATGTTTATCGGTTTCTCGGTAATGATGGGCTTCATGATGAGCTTTACGATTGCTGCTTACACAGCTTCTGATGTTACTCTAGCCTTTGTTTCCACTGCGGGTATGTTCTTTGGTCTTTCTGTTTATGGGCGGACAACTAAACGTGACTTGTCAGGCATGGGACGTGCTATGATGGGAATGCTGATTGGTTTGATTATTGCAGGTGTTATTAACATCTTTTTAAGAAGTCCAATGGTTGTCTTTGTTTCATCAATCATCAGCGTACTTGTTTTCAGCGGTTTGATTGCGTGGGACAACCAAAAAATTGAGCAGGTATATCGTCAAAACAGTGGTAACGTAAGCAATGGCTGGGCAGTTAGCATGGCCTTGTCACTTTATCTTGACTTTATTAACCTTTTCCTCTCACTTTTGAGAATTTTCGGAATCATGGGAAGTAGTCGTGATTAATGAATACCAAAAAGAGATAGAGATGCTTTTGTCCCTATCTCTTTTTATTTATGGCTTATATCCAGTTTTCAACCTAGGTGTTGAAAACGCGAAAGTTCTCTGGTTTAAGGATGATTTTTATTACTGATACAGCAACTTTTTTATTTATTCCAGCACTCGATAGGTCTGATTTCCAAGTTTGGGATCAAAAATAAAAATATGAGCAATGCTTTATCGTCATTCCCCAAGCACAGCAGGGATTTTTCTTCCAGCGGTTGCCCTATTTTTTGAATCTGACTCTTCTTGTGTCTATTCCCTTAGCTCCGTTGTAGCATTCTTCCATAGAAAAAAGACAAAATCCAGAGACTTTGTCTGTAATCTGCCTTTATCAGAAATGATAAAGCTTTTTATATTTTAAAGTAACTTTGAAAAGGAGATGTGTGGAAAGTGCTATTTCAAGAAGAGTTCTTCAAGCTTTCTAGCAACACCGTCTTCATCATTTGTCCAAGGAATAATTTCGGTGGCATGGGGCGTGAGGCGAGAAGAAGCATTTTTCATTGCATAAGCCTCTTCTGCCAGCTTAAACATCTCAATATCATTGTGTTCATCACCAAAAGCAATCAAATTTTCTTTGGGAATATCTAAAACTTTGAGGAGATGTTTGAGACCTGATGCTTTGCTCACTCCCTTAGGGACAATTTCAAGAATGCCATTTGGTCCTCCCCATCCGCTTACGCTGACTTTTCCATTATAGTGATCTTGAATCTGCTTGGCCAGGCGAAACTTGTCTTTGACACGCGTTGAAAGAAGAACGGCATGAGGGTTGTCATCCAGACGATCAGCACGAAGACGGTTATAAGGATGAAATTTTTCTACACCAAACAATTTTGGCTCGACATAGCGAAAGCTGTTGAGGAAAAACTTCCGGCGGTACTCGACAGCAAAAAACTCCAAATCAAAATTTTGTTGATGGCGCAAAAAATCAAATACAAATGAGCGATCAATATAATGTCCTTTTGTGTGCTCCCAATTACGGTTATCGGGCATAGAAATCAAGGCACCATTAAAGTTAATCATGGGGCTTTTAAGTTCTAATTCACGATAAATATCTAAGGACATACGAAAAGGGCGACCTGTCGAGATACAGATAATGTGTCCTAATTCTTCGATGCGTTTGAAGACATATTTTGTATAGCGGCTGATAGTTTTGCCATCACTGTGAAGTGTCGTTCCGTCAAGATCGATGGCAATGAGCTTTTGATTGTTCTTGTCCATGGAAGTTGTTCTGCTTTCTAAACATAATACACTGTCATTATAACAGCACAAGTGCGGAGGGTTTATCCGTAGAAATTCAAAACGATCACCTTTGAATTTCGCTGTTATAATTTTTTTATGAAGAGGGATTTCTTTACCTTCTACTTACAATTAGTGCTAGAGATATTATAACATAATCGTAAATGGCTTAATAAAGAGAGATTTACTTTTTTAAAGTTAGCTATTTCCGAATAATGCAGCAACTAATCTGAAGAATAGCTTAAAATGAATTGAAAGTGAACTTGAAAGACATTAGAATAGGGATGTAGAAATAATTATTTTTTTAACATTAGAAAAAGGGAGATTATCCTCGTGAACAAGTTCTTTAAACTTGAAGAAAACGGCACAACAGTTAGCCGTGAAATTATGGCAGGTATTACCACTTTCTTTGCCATGAGCTATATTTTATTTGTTAATCCTGATGTTTTAGGAACAACAGGCATGCCAGTTCAAGCAGTCTTCTTAGCGACTATCTTGGCTTCAATTGTTGGCTCTGTAGCCATCGGTTTAATCGCTAATGTCCCGTATGCTCTTGCGCCAGGTATGGGTATCAATGCCTTTTTTGCTTATACGGTCGTTATCTCTCTTGGTTATACTTGGCAAGAAGCCTTGGCCATGGTCTTTATCTGTGGGATTGTCAATATTATTATTACCTTTACTTCTATCCGTAAAGCAATTGTCTTAGGTATTCCAGAAAGTTTGCAACATGCTATTGGTGGAGGTATTGGTATCTTCATCGCTTACATTGGTATTAAAAATGCAGGAATTTTGGAATTTATTGCTTCACCAGGGACTTATTCAGATAATCACGGGACGATTACAGCGGATTCAACAATTGTTCCAGGACTTGTGAAATTTGATAATCCAGGTGTCTTAATCGCTCTTGTGGGCATTGTGGTAACGATGTTCTTTGTGCTTCGCAAATGGAAGGCTGGAATCCTCCTTTCAATCGTAGTGACTACTGTTCTTGCGCTCGTGACAGGTGTTACAAAGGTTGATATGAATACGCTTTTCTCAGACAACAATCTTGGAACAGCTATAAATGAGATGGGGACCACATTTGGTGCTGCACTTGGCTCACAAGGTTTGTGTAGTCTGTTTTCTGACTCCTCACGTATCATTGAGGTGCTAATGACGATTCTAGCATTTTCTTTGACTTCTATCTTTGATCCGATTGGTACTTTTATTGGTACAGGACGCAGTACAGGGATTTTCTCTGATCAAGATTTTGAAGACATGGCTAATAGCAAAGGTTTCTCATCTAAGATGGATAAAGCGCTCTTTGCGGATATGATTGCAACGCCGATTGGGGCAATTTTCGGTACGTCAAACACAACTGTATATGTAGAATCAGCAGCAGGTATTGGTGCAGGCGGACGTACAGGTTTAACTTCAATCGTTGTTGCTGGAATGTTCGCAGTTTCTAGCCTATTTTTGCCCTTACTGGCTATTGTTCCAACACAAGCAACAGCCCCAATCTTGATTATTGTGGGTATGATGATGCTGGGCTCCTTTAAAGAAATCAATTGGTCTGAGTTGAGTGAAGCTATTCCAGCTTTCTTCGCTTCTGTATTTATGGGATTGGGCTACTCTATTTCATATGGGATCGCTGCTGGGTTTATTACATACATCTTCTCTAAACTTTTCACAGGTAAGATTAAGGAAGTCAAACCAATTATTTGGATTGTAGCCTTCGCCTTTGCATTGAACTTCGCAGTATTGGCTATTCTCTAAGGACCTAGATTATAGTCTAATTTATGAGAAACATCCGCTTTTTAAGCGGGTTTTTATGTTAAAATGATGTTATGGAAACACCACTTATTATTGTTTTTTCAGTGATTAGTATTTTAGCACTAATCCCAACTGTTATTTTTTATACAAAATCGCATCGTCTGAAGGATTTGAGAACATTACGCTTGGGGCGACTGACCATTGGATTTTTGGCAAGTCTTTTTGTCCTGTTTAATGGTATTATGGGTATCATTTTTGCTGCGAACTATAATTACCATAGGGAAGTCATCGTGGTTATACTCATTATTGAGCTGGCACTCTTTTTGATTCCAGCATTCATGATTAGTTTTGTTGTTCCGATTGGGATTGTTATTTTAACCGTCAAAATGTGGCGGCGCGAATCTCACAGTCTTGCAAATTTGATTCTCCCTGCAATTATGCTTGTTTTCTTTCTGGTAGATTGGATCTATATTCGTGTGTCTTCTTTGTCAGAAGGCTGGCTTTGGTTGCAACTTCTAAGTTATATTTACCCTATTCTTGCCTTTTACTTGCTTTGGCAATTCATTGTTTTCTTTTTTTCAAGCTGGACTTATGGACGTCGTTTTCGTAAAAAGTTTGCTAAATATCACGTGATTTTAGGATCAGGATTAATCAATGGTCAACATGTCAGTCCACTTTTGGCAAATCGAATCCGCGCAGGTCTGGCGTTAGCTAGCCCGGAAACAATTCTTGTTTTTTCAGGCGGACAAGGTAAGGACGAGCAACTTTCTGAGGCTTTAGCAATGCAAAAGTATGCGATTGAGCAACTTGGATTTCCAGAAGAACGTACAATGGTTGAGGATCAATCGAGAACAACTTTCGAAAATTTAAAGTTTTCCTCCGTCTTAATCGATAAAGCTGAAAACAAGAAAAATGAAGAATTCCTATTTTTCTCCTCCGACTATCATGTTTTTCGTGCAGTTCTCTTCGCCGCTCAACAAGGTTTAAATGCTCAAGGTGGTACCGGAGGGAAGACGCCACTATATTTTCGACTCCCAGCATTTATTCGGGAGTTTATTGCGGTCATGAATAGCCAACGCCGTAAACACATTTTCTGGGTAGGCTTAATCACAGGTATCTTTATTGCTTTTTCTCTCTTCGTTTTATTTATGGACCATTTTGTGTTCAATCCTTAAAAATCTGTTATGAAGAAACTTGCTTTCTGCGAGTTTTTTTGCTTTATCTGTAATAAAAAGTGATTTATGAAACGAATTTACGTGTTAGAAGGTATGCTGATAGCCTTAGATAAAAATGGACAAACTGTAAATATACTAGAGAGTAACAAATTGAAAGAACCCTTTTATTGTCCAGCTTGCAAATCATCCGTGCGTTTAAAAAAGGGCAAGATAAAAATTTCACACTTTGCTCATATCTCTTTACAAAATTGTTCTTCATGGTCTGAACATGAATCTGCTCAACATTTGGAGTTAAAACTTGGTTTGTATCAGTGGCTACGTCAAAAAGAAAAAGTTGAAATTGAAAAGTATTTACCACAGATACAGCAGACAGCGGATTTATTAGTGAATGACAAATTAGCTATTGAGATACAGTGTTCCTCTCTCTCGCTACAAAGATTAAAAGAGCGCACATTAAGCTACAGGGCCAATGGCTACTATGTTCTTTGGCTTCAGGGAAAAGATTTATGGCTAAAAAATTCTTTGACTGCTTTACAAAAAAGTTTACTCTATTACTCGGAAAACAGAGGCTTTTACTTTTGGGAGTTAGATTTAGAAAGACAGAAAGTACGCTTAAAATCCTTGATACATCAAGACTTACGTGGGCGACTTATTTATCTCACAGAAGAATTTGACTGGTTTCAAGGAGGACTTTTGGAAGTGCTTCGTTTGCCATTTAAGGAAAAATTAGACCTGCATTTAAAAGCTCCACCAAGCAAAGGAATGCAGTCTTTTATTCAGAGACAGCTTTATCATCAAGTGCCGAAATGGCTTAAGGTACAAGGAGAATATTATGAAGCAGGAGAAAACTTATTAACATTGGACTTGGATAAAGGGTACTGGAGTCCGCCAGGCCTGAATTTGTTGACGTATGCCTTGAAAAAGGAAGAAAAACAATATTTTTATCAACTGGATCATTCCTTAGAGAGTTACTATCGAAATTTTTACGAAAACTTTGCAGCAAGAGAGCTTGAAACACTGCATGCACCGCGTTTCTATGCTATAATTAAGGATAAAAATGAAAAGGAAGATAGGAAGAAAAATGGTCAAAAAACGTGATGAGATAGTTGAAGCGTTGACTTGGGATTTGACGACAATCTTTGAAAGTGACGAAGCTTGGGAATTAGAGTTGAAAAAACTTCAGAAGGGGTTGGAAGAAGTAGAGCACTTTGAGGGGCATCTTCTGGATAGCGCGCAAAGTTTACTAAAAATTACAGAAGCGGAACTAGAGTTTTCACGGGCAGTTGAAAAAGTATATGTTTATGCTTCAATGAAACATGACCAAGATACTCAAGTGAGTCTTTATCAAGAATACGAGGCCAAAGCTACACAGTTATACGCAAAACTTGAAGAAAAGTTTGCCTTTTATGAACCAGAATTTCTCGAATTATCTCCAGAAGATTATAAAAGATTTAAGTCAGAAGAGCCAAAGCTTGAACAATTTTCGCATATGTTTGAGCGTCTTCTTGCTAAGAAAGCGCATGTCCTCAGCCAGAAAGAGGAGAAAATGCTGGCCGCAGCAAGTGAGATTTTTGGTGCAGCAGCAGAAACTTTTGAAATTTTTGACAATGCAGATATCAAGCTTCCGATGATTAAGGATGAAAAAGAGCGAGAAATCCAGCTTACGCATGGCAATTATACTTCGCTCATGGAAAGCAAGGAACGTAAGGTTCGTAAAGCAGCGTATCAAGCCCTTTACAGCAATTACGAACAATATCAACATACTTACGCTAAGACGCTTCAAACGAATGTCAAGGTTCATAATTTTAAAGCTAAGGTGCGGGGATATAGTTCAGCACGTCAAGCAGCGTTGGCCAGTAATTTTATTCCAGAAAAAGTTTATGACAAGCTATTGGAGGTTGTAAATAAACATTTACCCCTCCTGCATCGCTACATGAAACTTCGAGGAAAAATCCTAGGTTTAGAAGATGACTTGAAGATGTATGATGTTTATACACCTTTATCCCATCTTGACTATAAGTTTAGTTATGCAGAAGCCATCCAAAAATCACAAGAAGTTCTTAAAGTTTATGGGGCGGAGTACGCTGCTCATGTGGAAAAAGCTTTTAACGAGCGTTGGATAGATGTTGCAGAAAATATTGGGAAGCGTTCCGGTGCATATTCTGGAGGTGGCTACGACACCAATGCTTTCATACTGTTGAACTGGCAGGAAACTCTAGATGACTTGTTTACTTTGGTCCATGAGATGGGGCATAGTATGCATTCAACATTTACAAGAGAAAACCAACCCTATGTTTATGGTGATTATCCGATATTTCTTGCAGAAATTGCCTCAACGACGAACGAAAATATACTGACAGAACGCCTTTTGGCTGATACGGAAGATGAAAAAGAACGTTTTGCTATTTTGAATCACTGGCTTGACGGTTTCCGAGGCACGGTTTTCCGGCAGAGTCAATTTGCCGAGTTTGAACATGAGATTCATAAAGCCGACCAAGAAGGAGTGGTTTTGACCAGTGCTTTTATGAATCAACTTTATGCTGGACTTAATGAAAAATATTACGGCTTATCTGCTGCAGAAAATCCTGAAATTCAGTATGAATGGGCGCGGATTCCGCATTTTTATTACAACTACTATGTTTTCCAATATGCCACAGGCTTTGCTGCAGCCAGTTATCTTGCAGAAACGATTATACATGAGAATGGAGAGGCGCGTGAAAAGTATCTGGAATACTTGAAAGCGGGATCGAGTGATTATCCATTGGCTGTAATTGCTCGAGCAGGTGTAGATATGGAAAGTAGTGCGTATTTGGAGTCAGCTTTTGCTGTTTTTGAAAAACGATTGAATGAGCTTGAAAAATTGGTTGAAAGAGGGGTTCATTTATAATGGTTTTGACATACAAGAGAACAAGTAATCCCATGATGAACCGACCTGTTGTAAAGAAAGAAATTGTAGACTTTATGCGAGAACGTCAAACGCAAATTACAGGTCCACTAAAAAATGTTGAGACATTTGCTCATGAAAACAATATTCCTATCATCCCACATGAGACAGTTGTTTATTTCCAATTGCTGTTGGATCTCATGAAACCGAAGAGAATTCTAGAGATAGGTACAGCTATTGGTTTTTCTGCACTGATGATGGCTGAAGCAGCACCTGAAGCAGAAATTATTACGATTGATCGCAACCCAGAGATGATTGCCCTAGCTAAAGAGAACTTGGCGATATATGATACTAAAAAACAAATCACCCTTTTAGAAGGGGATGCAGCAGAGCTTTTGACAGACTTAGAGGGAGAGTTTGACTTTATCTTTATGGATTCCGCTAAATCCAAGTATGTTGAGTTTTTGCCAAAGGCAATGGCGCTACTTTCTGAAAACGGTGTGATTATTATGGATGATATTTTTCAGGGAGGAGAAATTCTTATTCCTATTATGGAAATTAAACGTAATCAACGTGCGCTTGAACGTGGATTACGTCGCCTTTTTGATGAGGCTTTAGACAATCCAAAGTATCTTACAAGCATCCTTCCTTTGGGAGACGGCATCTTAATGATTAAGAGGAGATGATACGAGAGACAGACAGGTAAAGAGTGAACGATGAGAGAAAAGTAAGGATTTCGATGAGAATTCTTGCTTTTTTTGTCTGTGAACCTTGGTAGGAAATCATTTTCTGTTTATTTTTACTTTCCGAATTTAAGACTGTAATCATAGAAATTTCGGTTCAAATTGTAGCTGTAAACGCATTCATAGACTGTTTCGCTATTGCATATTATTTTGAAGTCCTCAGGCAGTACTTTAAAATAAGATTATACAAATAAAAAATAGCAGTCTGAGTTTAAGTTGAGATTATCTAAATGTAAAAACAGTTATTATCTATAGAGATATGAGGTATATTATGATTACAAACCTACTTTATGCTATGAATTCAAGCAAGTCACATTGTCGTCGAATAAGTATTCTCCAAATGCTAGATTCAGAGCCAGAAGGACTTGCAGTGCGGGAAATTTCAGAGACATTAGAGGTCTCTAAAGTAACGATTGTTGCGGATATTAAGCATCTAAGACGAGAGCTGGCACCCCGTCAAGTGCAGATTCTTGCTGAGGATGACAGATATAAACTAGAATACCCTGATTGGTTCAATTCAGACTTGCTGTGTAATTTATTGAATATGAATGAACTCCCTTATATTATCATGGAAAATGCGGTAATGGGACGGGAGATGGATATAAATAAGGCGACAGTGCTTTATCAAGTTTCTCGAACTAAACTCATGGCTGTGCTAGAACATATGAATACAGAGCTCAGTCGATTTTCTGTCAAAATTTCTTTGAAAAACCTCACACTTGAAGGACGTGAGGCAGACGTACGTTTTGTTTATTTTGTCTTTTTTTCTTTCTTGAGTGACGGGAGTAGTCTTTATGCAGAAAGTGCAGCATTGGCAGACTATATGATTAAGGAACAGAAAAAAAGGTTTAAACAGCCTTTAAATTTAAACTTTTCTAACCTCTCCATTCATCTTGCAATTACTGCTTTACGCTGGAGAAATCACTGTTATATAGAGTTACCTGATGAAGCGATAGTTGAATTTAAAGCATGTGAGGATTATGTGGAAGCTTCACAAATAGTTGAGCAGATTTACAAGAGACTTTATCCTCATGGCAATGCTGTGACTATTCCAGAGACGGAAAAATATTGGATTTGGATTTCAGCTTTGTACCATACATCCTATGTTGTAAGGGAGGAGTCCTATATTCCAGATTATCCAGCCAAATCAAAATCTAAGGTATTCTTGGAGTCTTTAAACTTCCTATTAAAGGACAAAGAAGACGGTGAGGAAAAGTCTATCCTTTCTCTATACTTGTATAATATTATGGTTTTAGGAACGATGACAAGAAATTATGAACGTATTCTTCCATCCCTTAAAAAAGCAATCAAGCTCAGTCACCAAGAGAAGTTTGTTTATTGGTTAGACCTATTGAATCAACAACAAGAGGAAACAGTATTTTATTTTGAACATAAAGAAGATGTTGCGGCTAGTTTGGCCTTGATTCAGGCAAACCTAGAAAGAAAAACATATATGAATGATTTGGACGAAATTCATATTGTTGTTGCTTTGCAAGGCCAACCAGGCTTGGAACAATACATTATAGATGTTGCTAAAGATGTTCTCCCTCAGGATGCTGCTATTAAATTTTATTTGGATGAACCAGTGACACAGAGAGAGATTAATCAATTTGGGCCATGCCTAATTGTTTCAAACTTCCTATTAAATGAGAGTTTAAAAACGGAAGCGCACGTTGTGACAATGTCAAAAATCCCAAAACTGACCGACTGGGGACGTATGCGGGAAGCAATAAATAAGATACATAAATTTAAACGCACTCTATAGTGCATTTTTATTTGTGAGCTCAAAATTAATTAGACAGAATATCGCTGAAAAATAATAAAAAAAAATAAACGAGGATTTAAAAATAAAAAAATAAAAGCCAAATAAAAATATTAAAATAAGTCTTGTAAGTTATAAAAGTTACAAAAATAAAAGAACTATGGAGACATAAAAATGAAAAAGAAACTTTTGATTACCTCAGCAGCTATGTTGCTTACAGCACTCTCTTTTGGAATGACTGCTCAAGAAGCACAGGCACATGGTTATGTAAAAAGTCCAGCAGCACGAGGATATCAAGGTCAATTGGATAAAGATAAATTAGGCTGGACACCAGCTTTCAACCTTTATGGTAATGTTATTACTAATCCACAGTCATTAGAAACAGCTAAAGGTTTCCCTCAAGCTGGTCCAGCAGATGGTAAAATTGCTTCTGCTGAAGGTGGACTTGGTCAAATTGGAGATTTCGTACTTGATTTGCAATCGCCAGACCGCTGGAAGAAACAAGATGTCACAACAGGAGTAAATACATTTACTTGGCATTATACAGCACCACATAAAACAGCTAAATGGCACTATTACATTACAAAAGTTGGTTGGAATCAAAATGCACCGTTGAGACGTGATATGCTCGAGAAAATCGGTGAAGTTGATGGTAAAGGCCTTACAGCTGATATGGATCTTAGCCATGATATAAAAATCCCTGAAGACCGTAAAGGTTACCATGTTGTTCTTGCTGTGTGGGACATAGCAGACACGCCAAATGCCTTCTATAATGTTATTGACGTTAATGTTGAATCAGACTTTACAGGGCCAACATTACCTCAAGCACCAGAAGTACCATCAGGCTTAAAAGCAGATGAAGTGACAAAAACTTCAGCAAGCTTGTCATGGAATCTCCAAACAGATGCTTCAAGCTATCTCGTTTACAAAGATGGACAACAAGTCGCAGAGGTTGAATCTGGCAACTATGAAGCAAAAGGCTTGAAAGCTAACACTACTTATGAGTTCCAAGTTGCAGCAAAAGGTGCTAACGGCATGGTCTCTGAAAAGTCTAAAGCAATAACAGTTAAAACGGATGCTGAAGGAGTGGTAGAATTCCCGACAGCACCAAAGAATCTTCATTCGATGGGTGAGACAACATCATCTGTTGACCTTATGTGGCAAGCAGCATCACACTCAGAAGGAATTAAACATTATGAAATCTTCCAAAACGGTGTAAAAATTGCTGAAACAAACAAAACTTCATTTATGGTAAAAGGACTGGCATCTGACACAAGCTTTGATTTCCGAGTAAGAGCTGTTTCAAATACTGGAACAACTTCAGAATTCAGTAATACCTTGTCAGCTACAACCTTGAAAGAAGAAGATGGGGGTGAAATTCCAGGTGATGTACGTGAGTTCAAGCTAGGAAGCTTCACTGCCCCTGAAGTCTACTCTGCTAATGAAGAAATTGCTTATAAGGGTAAACTATACAAAGTTTTGGTAACACACTTTAACTATGGTGACGCATCATGGACTCCAGATAATGCCGCTTCTCTCTTTGTTGAAGTCAAATAAAAGCCATAACTAAAAATTTCTTTTAAGAAACTTTTAAAAACAAGTAAAACCAATCAGACATCTGAGCATGCGATTGGTTTTATTTGCGTACCCCTAAAGATTATCTTAGCTGAATATTTTTTTGTGAAATAAGTATCCAAAACTAAAACTTTTAAAAAGAATATTTTGTTCTAGAAAAATGCAAGTGCGACTGTAGAAAAGAAGGTGAATACTTTGGATTTTTTCGCTCTAATACAAGGTTTTTTATTAAAATTTTACAGCAGATACTGTCGTAATAATAAAATATACAGCTGAAATGCAGTTTAGGTTTATTTAATATTTTGTGTTATAATGATGTTACAATAACTAATATTTACTTAGGGTTTAAATGACCCTCGTGAGGAGAACACTTTGAAATTTAAAAAATTGAACATCTTGCTTGCAACAGCTGTTGCAGTTGTAGGTCTTGTCACACTTTCAGCATGTGGAAATAATAATTCGACAGGTGCCAATATTATCACAATGAAGGGTGATACTATTAACGTTAGTGACTTCTATGGTGAAGCTAAAACTTTCCCTAACATGCCTGCCACAGCTCTCTTACAAAACTTGACAATGTCAAAAATGTTTGAAAAAGACTTTGGTGATAAGGTTTCAGATAAAGACGTTCAAGCGAAGTTTGATGAAACTAAGAAACAAATGGGAGAACAGTTTGCTGCGGCTTTGCAACAACAAGGGTTCACTGAAAGTAGCTACAAAGCTTATGTTCGTCTTCAACTGTTGCAGGAATATGCAATTGAGAAAAAAATTGAAGATACACAATACACAGAAGCTAACTTGAAAGCAGCTTGGGCAGACTTCCATCCAGAAGTCGAAGCGATTGTTGTACCAGAAACAACTAAGGATGCAGCGACAAAAGCTATTGAATCTGCCAAGTCAGATGCGGCAAAATTTGAAGAAGATAATAGCAAGAATAAACAGAAGTTTGACTCAACAAACACCACTATTCCTAAAGAGGTGCAAACAGCAGCTTTCAAGTTGAAAAACGGCGAAGTTTCTGAGGTTATTGAGGCAACAAATGCTTCTACTGGAACAACAAGCTATTATGTTGTGAAGATGATTAAAACATCAGATAAAGGTTCAGACATGAACAAGTACAAAGATCAGCTTAAAAATGTGATTAAAGCAGAAAAAATGGCAGATACAACATATGTTGCAGGTGTGATTGGAGAGTATCTCAAAGCACATAATGTCACTGTCAAAGAAGAAGCCTTTTCAACAATCTTCTCACAATTCACATCAGGTTCATCATCTAAATAATGAAAAATAAGTGACTTTACAGAGAGTCGATGTTAGGTGAAAGTCGACAAGTCAGTGTGCTTAAAATCTAAGGATTTTTATTCAGCAGGGAAAGCTGCTTTATCAAGCAAAATAAAGACGATGTATTCATCGTGAATGAGGGTGGTACCGCGTAAGTAACGCCCCTCGTTTGCGATGGATTTTTTGTTTTTATATTGTGTGAATATTCACATAAAATATATGAAAGCTATTTTATTAGGAGAGTAATTATGAAAAAAATGACTTCTACAGAAGTGCGCCAAATGTTCCTTGATTTCTTTCAATCAAAGGGACACTCTATTGAACCTTCACAATCATTGGTTCCTGTTAATGATCCCACTTTGCTTTGGATTAACTCAGGGGTTGCCACATTAAAGCCCTACTTTGATGGTTCAGTTGTTCCTGAAAATCCGCGCATCACCAATGCTCAAAAATCGATTCGTACAAATGATATCGAAAATGTGGGCAAGACAGCACGTCATCATACAATGTTTGAAATGCTAGGTAACTTTTCTATCGGGGACTATTTCCGTGACGAAGCATTAGCTTACGCTTGGGAACTGCTCACAAGCAGTGAATATTTTGACTTTCCAGCGGAAAAGCTTTATATTACCTACTATCCGGATGATAAAGATACATTTAACCGCTGGATTGAGTTAGGTGTAGATGCAAGTCATTTGGTACCAATTGAAGATAACTTTTGGGAGATTGGTGCAGGACCATCAGGACCTGATACAGAAATTTTTTACGATCGGGGTGAGGCTTACGATCCTGAAAACATCGGCTTGAAACTTTTAGCTGAAGATATAGAGAACGATCGTTATATCGAAATTTATAATATTGTTTTGTCACAGTTCAATGCCGACCCAGCTGTTCCACGTAGCGAATATAAAGAATTGCCACAGAAAAATATTGATACAGGCATGGGACTTGAACGTATGGTTTGTATCATCCAAGAAGGTAAAACAAACTTTGATACAGATCTTTTCCTCCCCATTATTCGCGAAATTGAGCGTATCTCTGGTAAAACCTATGATCCGGATGGAGATAACATGAGCTTTAAAGTTATTGCTGATCATATTCGTGCGCTTAGCTTTGCCATTGGAGATGGTGCCCTACCAGGAAATGAAGGACGTGGCTATGTTCTTCGTCGTCTTCTCCGCCGTGCCGTAATGCATGGTAAAAAGCTGGGCATTGAAGGTAAATTCTTGGCTCAACTTGTTCCTATTGTCGGGCAAATCATGGAATCTTACTATCCAGAAGTACTCGAAAAACAAGATTTTATCATGCAAATTATCGACCGTGAAGAAGAAGCTTTTGGTCGTACAATTGATGAAGGAAGCAAGCTTCTTGATGAATTGCTTGCCAAACTTAAAGAAGAAGGAAAGACAACACTTGAAGGTCAAGATATCTTCCGCCTTTATGATACATATGGTTTTCCTGTAGAATTGACGGAAGAATTGGCAGAAGATGCTGGTTTTAAGATTGATCATGAAGGTTTCAAAGCAGCCATGAAGAAGCAACAAGACCGTGCACGTGCGGCGGCAGTAAAAGGTGGTTCGATGGGCGCTCAGAATGAAACACTTCAATCGATTAAGGAAGAATCAGAATTCCTCTACGATGTGGAAAAATATGATGCAAAACTCCTTGTTGCTGTTAAAGATGATGAGAAGGTAAATACTGCAAGTGGTGAGGCTCAACTTATTTTTGACAAAACACCTTTCTATGCTGAAATGGGGGGACAAGTTGCCGACCACGGTGTAATCAAAAATGCAGCAGGTAAAGTAGTAGCGGAAGTCAAGGATGTCCAACATGCACCAAACGGTCAAAATCTACATATGGTCAATATCCTTTCGACTCTTGCCGTTGGTGAGACATACACACTGGAAATTGATACAGAGCGCCGTCATGGCATTGTCAAAAATCATACGGCCACTCACTTACTTCATGCCGCTTTGCATAATATTGTGGGGGAACACGCACTGCAAGCAGGCTCACTTAATGAGGTAGAATTCCTCCGCTTTGACTTTACGCACTTTGCACCTGTAAGCAAGGAAGAATTAGCAGATATTGAGCATCAAGTTAACGAAGTCATTTGGCAATCATTGCCTGTTGAAACAATCGAAACAGATATTGAAACAGCGAAAGAAATGGGTGCAATGGCCCTCTTTGGCGAAAAATACGGTAAAAATGTTCGTGTTGTTAAAATCGGCGATTATTCTGTTGAGCTTTGTGGTGGAACACACACAGCGACGACAAGTGAGATTGGCCTCTTCAAGATTATCAAAGAAGAAGGCATCGGATCGGGCGTACGCCGTATTGTTGCTGTAACAGGTCAGAAGGCTTATGAAGCATTTAAAGCTGCTGAAAATACTTTGAACGAAGTTGCAGCAGCTGTCAAAGCGCCACAAGCAGCACAAGTTGTAGCTAAAGTAACAGCTCTTCAAGAAGAACTAAAAGCAGCTCAAAAAGAAAAAGAAGCTTTGGCAGGCAAGTTGGCGGCCAGCCAATCTGAAGAAGTCTTTAAAAATGTTCTCATGGCGGCAGATACTCGCTTTATTGCAAGTCAAGTAACGGTTCCTGATGCAAAAGCTCTTCGTAACCTTGCGGATATATGGAAACAGAAAGATTTGTCAGATGTGCTTGTGCTCGTAGCTAAGATTGGCGAAAAAGTGAGTCTTCTTGTGGCAAGTAAAACAGCTGACGTTAAGGCAGGAAACTTAATCAAAGAACTTGCACCATACATTGATGGCCGTGGTGGTGGTAAACCAGATATGGCTATGGCTGGTGGAACCAATGCAGTTGGAATCCCAGAGCTCATCGAAAATGTTGGTTCTAAAATAGCCTACAAATAATATTGGAATAAAAAATAAGGTCTTTTCGCAGAAAATCAAAATGGAGCGAAAAGACTTTTTTGACTTTGCGACAGTGCGGTTAAAGATGAGTTAGCAATTTGTAGATAAAATATCAGCCATTTTTATTGTTATGTTCGTGTCATATATTTTTGTCAAAGACAAAAATTCTTTTAGAATCACCTTTTATTGTATTCTGTAACGTATATGATATACTGAAGTAATCGAAAAAAACAGTTGATAAGGAGAAATGAATGATTGAAGATAGTCACTTAAATAAGCTCAACGATCTTGAAAGTATGGTTTTTGAACACGTGTTAAAAGAACCTGAATGTGTTATGAAAATGACCATTCGTGAATTTGCTTCTTCCGTTCATGTTTCAACAACTACGATTGTACGTATGACGCGTAAGTTAGGTTTTTCAGGTTGGAATGAGATGAAAGGCTATCTACGTGCTCAAAGAGATAAAATTTCGCTGAAAGCAGATGCTGCAGAATATGACAATCTTCTCGCCTTTGAACTGTTTACTAAACGCTTACGGAATCCGGAGTATTTGAAACTTATCGATGAAGCCGCAAAGCTCTTGGAGGAAACCGAATATACTGTTTTTATCGGTGTCGGAACATCTGGAGCTCTAGCTGACTATGGTACAAAGTATTTTAATAATGCAGGGCTTCCTGCATTTGAAGTGACCGATCCTTACCAGCCATTGATGACGAATAATGCTCAATCGATGACAGTTGTTGCCCTTTCTATTTCAGGGAAAACCAACTTCATAATTGGTTCTATCGCATCTTATAAAAGAGATGGTGTAAAAGTTATTTCGATTACTAATGAAAGGAATAATACTTTGTCTAATATGGCAGATGTTGCCATTCCCTATAATGTGGCAGCTGAAAGTTCTAAGGTGCATGCTTTGGGACAGCTGACGACTCAGTTACCTGTTGTTGCTCTTTTGGAGCGTCTGGCGCACCGAACACACAGTTTTCGGCAAGAAAAAATAAAAATAATAGTGAAAAGGGCAAGACATTTAAAAGCGGTTTTCTTTAAAGAAGGCCGTTTTTTCAAGGAAATTAACTGGCTAATGGTTTGAAGAATAAACCTGCAGTTAAAGAAAGCTCTTCTAGCGTTGACAGTGTTAAGATAAGAGCAAGATTCAGATAGACTTGGGAGAAGAAAGCACCCACAAGAGAGGAGAGCTTCGCAGATAAACCCCAATGGATAATGATGACAAGCCAGCCTTCATCTTCTGACTGGGTTTTACGTAAGAGAGGTGCAGCTATGACTGCTCCACCAAGATATAGTAGGGGTCTGTTTCGAGAAATTCTCCTCATAGTTGGTGCTTTATTTTGAAGTCCTTAAAAAGTTATCCTGATAATTCCGAATACGATTCAGAAGTCCAGATGTTACGATAAAAATAATACAGAACTTTTCCTCCTTGTTCTGAAAGTTGTGGGTCTATTAGATTCTTTTTAATAAGAAAATACGCGCGCTATAAGTAGTTTTTCTCTTGGATGTAAAATCCTGTGAAACAGTGTTATAAATGATTTTGAGGGATGTTTTAAAGTTGGTATTGTCTATTTTTGACACTTTTGTTTCGAAAAACAGGAACAAAAGTATCAGACTTTCCTTAACTTTGTAAACTTGTTTTTGTTATAATATAGACATTGATAACGCATACATTACGAAAAGGTGTATGCAGCAAAATCTAACATACATAAAGGAGCATTAATATGCCATTATCTAAAGATTTTCTCTGGGGCGGCGCAACGGCTGCCAACCAGTATGAGGGCGGCTGGAATCAAGGTGGTCGTGGGCTTGCAAATGTGGACTTGGCCCCACATGGTGAGCGCCGAGGAGCGATTATTTTAGGACTTGAAAAACATCTACAGCCAGAAGAAGGGCTCTTCTATCCAGGGCATGAAGCCGTTGATTTCTACAACCATTGGCAAGAAGACATTGCATTATTTGCGGAAATGGGTTTTAAAACTTTCCGGATGTCTATTGCTTGGTCGCGGATTTTCCCAAAAGGCGATGAGAGTCAGCCTAATGAAGAAGGACTTCTCTTTTATGAAAAAATATTTAAAGAGCTGCGCAAGTATGATATTGAACCTCTGGTAACTATCACACACTTTGATATTCCAATGCATTTGGTGACAGAGTACGGGGGCTGGCGTAACCGTAAGATGATTGGTTTTTATGAAAATTTAGTGACGGTTTTGTTCACCCGTTATAAAGGTTTGGTCAAATACTGGCTCACTTTTAACGAAATCAACGTTCTTTTGCATGCGCCTTTCATGGGAGCAGGGGTTTATATTGAGGAAGGTGAAAACCGTGATGAAGTTCTCTTTACTGCAGCACATCATGAACTTGTCGCCTCAGCATTAGCAACAAAAATTGCGCACCAAATAGATCCAGAAAATAAAATTGGTTGTATGGTAGCAGCCGGAGATTACTATCCATGGGATTCCAAACCAGAAAATGTTCGTGAAGCTCTTGATAAAAATAGAGAAAATCTTTTCTTGATTGATGTTCAGGCGCGTGGCAAATATCCGAATTACTTCTTGAAGCAACTGGAACGTGAGGGAATTTCTTTGCCTATGGTTGAGGGGGATGAAGAACTTCTTGCCCAAAATACCGTTGATTTTGTATCCTTCTCTTATTATTCTAGCCGTGTCGCAAAAGTTTTAGAAGAAGGGGATGAGGAAACTTCTGGTAATATCTTTGCCTCTATTAAAAATCCATATCTCAAAGCCTCAGAATGGGGCTGGCAGATTGACCCTGTCGGTTTACGCACAACCATGAATACCCTCTACGACCGTTATCAAAAACCGCTTTTCATCGTTGAAAACGGCTTAGGAGCCGTGGATAAACCAGATGAAGACGGTTATGTCGCTGATGACTATCGAATCGCTTATCTGGCAGATCATATCGCCGAGATGGTGAAGGCGGTTGAGTTGGATGGTGTTGAGCTTCTGGGTTATACTTCTTGGGGCTGTATTGACTTAGTTTCAGCCTCAACGGGCGAGATGTCCAAACGCTATGGCTTTATCTATGTGGACCGTGACGATCAAGGAAATGGAACACTACAGCGTACACCGAAGAAATCCTTCAATTGGTACAAAAAAGTCATTGCTTCGAATGGTCAAGATTTGAGTAATGATTGATAGATAAATGTGTCTGTGCTTAGTAACAGATGAGCTTTTTGAAAGAAGGGCAACAATTCGCTTTTTCTGCCATAACAAGCTGTTTTCATTGCAGCTAATGGAAAATGCTTCTTTGAACGAGAAGGTTATAATAAGTTGATGAAAAGCACCTTCTCTATTTTTCTGTTATAATAAACTCATGGTAAAAAACACAGTAGACAAGCCCTTAGCGCAAAATAAAAAGGCGCGGCATGATTATGAAATTTTTGAGACTTTTGAGGCAGGTATCGTTTTAACAGGAACGGAGATTAAGTCGGTTCGTCAAGCCAAAATACAGATAAAGGACGGTTTTGCACGTGTAAGAGACGGAGAAGTTTGGCTTTCCAACGTTCATATTGCTCCTTTTGAGCAGGGAAATATTTTTAATGTGGACGAGTTGCGTACCCGTAAACTCTTGTTCCATAAAAAAGAAATTGCCAAAATTGAGAAAGAACTCGCAGGGACAGGAATTACTTTTATTCCTCTGAAAGTTTATCTCAAAAATGGTTTTGCCAAAGTGCTTATGGGTCTAGCTCGCGGTAAAAAACAATACGATAAGCGTGAAACCTTAAAACGCAAAGAGCAAAACCGTGATATAGCCCGTCAACTTAAGGCATATAATCGCTAAAAGAGTCAGAAAGTAACTTTCTAAACTTCTTTAAAACGAGAAAAAACAAAAAATGGAATCGCTCAACCATAGGCGGTTCCATTTTTGTGAACTTTGAACAAATAGAACTTTTAAAGAAAGAAGCAAGTTATTTACCAACCATTTACCCAGTATTTACGAAGTATTAACATTTATCTATCCTTTCCAATGTTAAGATAGTGATGTAAGTAAAGGAACTTACGAGAAGACAAAGAAATTATTGGAGAACATCTCATGAAGAAAAAGTTACTTTCTGGAATTATCGCTGGTGCAGCCCTCCTGACTCTAGCAGCTTGTGGAAACAGTGATACAGCAACAAACAATACGGACTCATCTGCTTTAGCAGGAAAAATCATTGCTGGAGGTTCGACAGCTCTACAGCCAATGGCTCAACAAGCTGCAACAGAGTATACAGCTCAAAAGCCAGAAGTTCAAATCACTGTACAAGGTGGCGGATCAGGTGTAGGTTTGACTCAGGTCTTAGCAGGAACCTTTCAAATCGGTAATTCAGATATCTTTGCAGAAGAAAAGTCAGGCATTGATGCTTCTAAACTGAACGACTATAAAGTAGCTGTTGTGGGCTTTGCTCCAATTGTAAATAAGGATATAAATATCGAAAACTTATCAACAAAACAGTTGATTGATGTTTTCACAGGTAAAGTTAAGAATTGGAAAGAAGTTGGTGGACCAGATGAGAAAATTACAGTAATCGGTCGTGCAGCGGGTTCAGGTACGCGTGTGAACTTTAATAATTTAGCGCTTGGTGGTGCAACAGAAGTTGATGGACCAACACAGGATGCAAGTGGTACAGCAGTTACGATGGTTGGTCAAACACCTGGGGCAATCTCTTATGTAGCCTTTTCGTATCTTGACAAGAGCAAAGACATCAAAGCGGTAAGTATTGACAATGTGAAACCGACAGTGGAAAATGTTGCTGATAATAGCTACAAAGTTTGGTCGTATGAGCATATGTATACAAACAAAGACAAGGAAACATCGGTCGAAAAAGATTTTATTAAATATGTTACCGAAGATGATAAAACAATCAAAAAATTAGGCTATATCCCAATTTCAGAAATGAAGGTTGAACGCGATTCTCAGGGGAAAATTACCAATAAATAAGCTATAGTGAAACCAGTGTCTAATTCTTTCAAGAGAAACTTTATTCTTTACAGAAATGACAGGAGCAGGAGTGCTTGAGCAATATTTCAAGTGCTCTCTTTGCGCTTTCATTTACAAAATGTTTACATTGTAAGCGTTAAGTATTCAGTCATTTAGGTTTGATTTATGCTAAAATAAAGTTATGAAAAAGAAAATTTTAATGGCTTTATTTGCAGCAATGAGTCTTGTGACTTTGGCGGCATGTGGGCCGAATTCAAATCAGGTTACAGTGGGTGGTTCAACAGCTTTAAAACCACTGGTGGAACAAATTTCTTTGGACTATATGAAAAAATATCCAGAAGATATTATCATGGTTCAGGGCGGTGGTTCAGGAGTGGGGTTAGCACAAGTGGCAGCAGGCTCTTTCCAAATTGGTAATTCAGATATCTTTGCTGAGGAAAAATCAGGTATAGATACTTCTAAGATTACTGGAAATAAGGTTGCAGTTATTGGCTTTTCACCAATAGTTAACAAGGAGCTTGACTTATCCGGCGTGACGCAAGAACAGCTGATTGCCATTTTTACAGGTAAAGTAAAAAACTGGAAAGAAGTTGGTGGACCAGATCAGGAAATTACCGTTATCGGACGCACATCAGGGTCAGGAACGCGTGTGAACTTTGATAACTTTGCTCTAAATGGTGCGCGTGAAATTGATGGTCCAACACAAGATGCTTCAGGTTCAGTTGTGCAGCTGGTCGGTCAAACACCAGGGGCTATAAGTTACGTTTCCTTCTCCTATATGAACAAACCAGGTATTAAACCGCTAAGTTTGGACGGGGTAGAGCCTTCGGATGCTAATGTAACGACCAATACTTGGAAAGTTTGGTCTTATGAACACATGTATACGAATAATAAAAACGAAAATTTTGTAGAAAATCGTTTTATCAGCTATGTAAAAAAGGATACAGCGACGCTAAAAAAACTTGGCTTTATTCCCATATCAGAAATGAAAGTAGATCGTGATTATCAAGGTAAAGTTACACCGATTAAATAAATGACTAGGGTATTTATGGAAAATTCAAAAATTAAAGAAAAATTACTTTCCAACTCGAAAGATTCGCGTTTGGAAAAATTTGGTAAGACATTGACGTTTTTATGTATTGCTATTATTGTCTTTGTCGTTGGACTCATTTTGGTCTTTGTCGCTCAGAAAGGACTTTCAACTTTTTTTGTTGATGGAGTTAATCCTTTCCGATTCCTCTTCGGAACACATTGGGAACCAGGAGCGATTGGTCCTGACGGAAAACCTGCAGTTGGCGCTTTGCCAATGTTTACAGGTTCTTTAATCGTTACGGTACTTTCAGCATTAGTTGCTACACCTTTTGCTATTGGTGCAGGAATCTATATAACTGAAATTTCGCCAAAATATGGGGCAAAAATTTTGCAACCGGTTATTGAGCTTTTGGTGGGTATCCCATCAGTTGTTTATGGTTTCATTGGTTTAACTGTTGTTGTTCCACTTATCCGTAATACATTTGGTGGAACAGGTCTTGGGTTGTTGGCAGGGGTATTTGTTCTCTTTGTCATGATTTTACCTACAGTTACTTCGATGACTGTAGATGCACTTAAGGCAATTCCGCCGCATTATCGTGAAGCTTCACTTGGTTTAGGCGCAACCCGCTGGCAAACCATTTGGCGTGTTTTGCTCCGTGCAGCAGCACCTGGTATCTTGACTGCTGTAATCTTTGGAATGGCGCGCGCCTTTGGTGAGGCTCTAGCTATCCAAATGGTTGTCGGAAATGCTGTAACAATGCCGCAAGATCTTGTTTCTCCAGCTTCAACTCTGACTTCAATTTTGACATCAGGTATTCCAAATGCTACTCCAGGTATCCAACTGAATGCACTTTGGTCTCTTGGACTTCTCCTCCTCCTTATGTCATTGCTGTTCAACATCGCGATGCGCGCTATTGCTAAGAAAGGAAGCCTTAAATAATGAATGCTAAACGTACAGATAAGATTGCCACAGGCGTTCTTTACGCCCTTTCAGGCATTATTGTCGCTATACTTGCTTTTCTCTTGATTTATATTCTAGTTAAAGGCTTGCCTTTTGTTTCGTGGGACTTTTTGACAACACCCTCTAATCCATTGACTGGAGGGGGGATTGCTATCCAGCTGTTTAATTCGGTTTACTTGTTAGTGGTAACATTGATTATCTCTATCCCTTTGTCACTAGGTGCAGGTATTTACCTTTCAGAGTATGCCAACCAAAAACACTGGTTGACAGGGGCAGTTCGTTCAGCTATTGAAGTACTATCATCCCTTCCTTCAATCGTTGTCGGTCTCTTTGGGATGTTGCTCTTTGTTATTCAGTTTGGGCTAGGGTTCTCAGTATTATCAGGTGCTCTTGCGCTTACGGTTTTCAATCTTCCTTTGATGACACGTAATGTTGAAGAGTCATTGCGTGCGATTCCTACAATGCAGCGTGAAGGCGGATTGGCACTGGGCTTATCAAAATGGGAAACAGCCACTAAGGTTATCCTACCAGCGGCTGTGCCCGGTATCCTGACTGGGGTTATCTTATCCTCAGGGCGTGTTTTTGGTGAGGCAGCCGCTTTGATTTATACTGCAGGTCAAACTAACTTGCCGATTAACTGGGCCAATTGGAACCCAATGTCATTGACAAGTCCCTTATCCCTTTTTCGACCGGCAGAAACATTAGCTGTTCACATCTGGGCTTTGAATACTGAGGGAACAATTTCAACAGCGACTCAGATTTCTGCAGGAGCTTCTGCAGTCTTGATTATCTTTGTTCTCTTGTTCAACCTCGGAGCACGTTTCCTTGGAAACCGTCTCCATAAGAAACTCACATCTGGAAATTAGTAAGGAATAGAGAAAAATATGGCAACTTATGATTGGAACGAACGTCACATTTTGACTTTCGACAAAGATATCGCGCTTTCAACGAATGATTTGCGGGTTTTCTATAATGGCACAAAAGAGGCGATTCATGGGGTTTCTATGCAATTTCCCAAAAATCAGATTACGGCTCTAATCGGACCATCAGGTTCTGGTAAATCGACTTATCTGCGTTCTCTAAATCGTATGAATGACACGATTGACGGTGCCCGTGTGACAGGTGAAATCATGTATGAAGGTGTCAATATTAGTGATCCTAAAGTCAATGTTTACGAAGTGCGCAAACAGATTGGAATGGTTTTCCAAAGACCAAATCCTTTCCCAAAATCAATCTACGAAAATATCGCCTTTATTCATCGCCGTGAAGGGATTAAAGACAAGAAAAAACTAGACGAAATTGTTGAAAAATCCCTCAAACAAGCAGCTCTATGGGAGCAAGTCAAAGACAGTTTAGACAAGTCTGCTTTGGCACTTTCAGGCGGGCAAGCTCAACGTCTTTGCATCGCTCGAGCACTTTCAGTTAAACCTGAGATTATCTTGATGGATGAACCAGCCTCAGCTCTGGATCCAATTTCAACCATGCAAATTGAAGAAACGATGACAGAGCTGAAGAAGGACTATACGATTATTATCGTCACACACAATATGCAACAAGCCAGTCGCGTGTCTGACTATACGGCATTCTTCTATTCGGGCGATTTGATTGAATATGACGAAACAAGCAAAATCTTCACACAGCCAAACCTCAAAGCTACAGAAGACTATGTTTCAGGACACTTTGGATAATCGAGAGGACAATATGACAAAAGAAGCAATTTTAACAGTCAGCGACCTTTCGCTGTATTACAGTAAGAAAAAAGCGCTCAATCAAATCAATATGGAATTCTATCCTAATGAGATTACAGCACTTATCGGCCCTTCTGGATGTGGTAAATCAACGCTCTTGCGCTCTATTAACCGCATGAATGATTTGATTTCGACAGTGACCATCACTGGTGCTATCATGTATAAAGGTCATAATATATATAGTCCCAAAGTGGACACAGTGGACTTACGCAAGGAAATCGGAATGGTTTTCCAACAACCCAACCCTTTCCCGTTTTCAATCTATGAAAATGTTGTGTATGGTCTTCGGCTTAAGGGGGTTAAAGATAAAGCACTGCTTGATGAAGTCGTTGAAAACTCTTTAAAAGCAGCCAATATCTGGGATGAAGTGAAGGACATCCTCCATACTTCAGCACTTGGTTTATCTGGTGGGCAGCAGCAGCGTGTGTGTATCGCGCGTGTTCTTGCGGTCAACCCTCAGATTATCTTGTTGGATGAGCCGACTTCCGCGTTGGATCCTATCTCTGCTGGACACGTGGAAGAAACGCTTTTGGAGTTAAAAGAAGATTATACCTTAGCCATTGTGACTCACAGTATGCAACAAGCCTCACGTATATCAGACCGTACAGCATTCATGCTCAATGGTGATTTGGTGGAGATGGATAACACGAAAAAAATCTTCCTTAATCCCGAGAAACAAGAAACAGAAGATTATATTGCTGGTAAGTTTGGATAATATGATATGATGGAAAGAGCACCTATTGCTCTGCGCTTAGTTAAGAGGAGAAAAAATGTTACGTACACAATTTGAAGAAGAACTCAACAAACTTCACAACCAATTTTATTCAATGGGAACACAAGTATCTGCACAATTGAATAAAGCAGTTCGTGCCTTTGTAAGTCATGATCGTGAGCTGGCAGAAGATGTCATCACAAGCGACGAAATGATTAATCAATTGGAAACAAAGTTGGAAACAAAATCGTTGGAAATGATTGCGTTGCAACAGCCTGTTTCAGGGGACTTGCGGACGATTATTACTGTGCTTAAAGCTTCAAGTGACTTGGAACGTATGGGAGATCATGTCACTTCGATTGCCAAAGCGGCGATTAACCTGAAAGGTGAAGAACGTATCCATGAAGTGGAAGAGGATATCTCACTTTTAGGAGAAAAGGTAAAAGCTGTCGTGGATGCTTCATTGAATGCTTATATTCAAGGCAATGATAAACGCGCACGTGAAATCGCGGATCAATACCAAACAGTAAAAAATGTAAGTGGCGAAATTCAAGAGAAAATATTGGATGCCATGAAAGAAAATACAGAAACAATTACGACAGGTAAAGATTATCTGATGACCCTTGTGTTCCTGGAGCGTATCACAGGTTATGCGGTCAATCTTTGTGAATGGATCGTCTACTTGAAATCTGGTAATATTGTTGAGTTATAATCAAAAAAAGTTTGAGCTTCAGGCTTTTTGTTTCAAAGCTTAGCTTCTAAAAAATGAAAAATGCTTAAGAGCCACGTAATGTACTGCACTTAAGCATTTTTGTTTTTGAGATAAATCGGAAAGAGTTACGGTTTTTACCTCCAGTCTTCCAATTATTATCTTATTTAATAACGTCCAAACCACCCATATAAGGACGAAGAACTTCAGGGACAGTAACTGAACCGTCTTCATTTTGATAATTTTCAAGAATAGCTGCTACTGTACGACCAACAGCAAGACCAGAACCATTTAGAGTATGAAGGAGACTTACTTTACCCTCTTCATCACGGTAACGAATCTGAGCGCGACGTGCTTGGAAGTCTTCACAGTTTGAACAGCTTGAAATTTCACGGTAAGTGTTTTGGGCAGGAATCCAAACTTCCAAATCGTAAGTTTTAGCGGCTGAAAATCCCATGTCTCCTGTAGAGAGAACAATTACGCGATAGGATAATCCTAATTTTTGAAGAATATTCTCAGCATTTTCAACCATTTTTTCTAATTCGTCATAAGATTTTTCAGGGCGAGCAAACTTGACCATCTCTACCTTGTGGAACTGATGAAGACGAATCAACCCACGTGTATCACGTCCAGCAGAACCTGCTTCAGAGCGAAATGACGGAGACATCGCTGTGAAGTAAACAGGAAGCTCAGTATTGTCCAAGATTTCGCCGCGGTAGTAGTTCGTCAAAGGAACTTCAGCTGTTGGAATCAGCACAAGACCACGGTCATCATTTAGCTCAAACGTGTCTTCTTTAAATTTAGGATATTGACCTGTACCAAACATAGAGTCTTGGTTAACGATGTAAGGCGGTATCATTTCAGTATATCCTTCTTTTGCATGTTCATCTAGCATGAAGTTGTAGACAGCGCGTTCTAAACGAGCACCAGCTCCTTTATAGAAGAGAAAACGAGAGCCAGAAACTTTTCCGCCACGTTCCCAGTCCAGAATGCCAAGAGATTCTCCCAGCTCCCAATGTGCTTTTGGTTCAAAGCTAAACTCAGGCGTTTGACCGATACGGCGAATTTCGACATTGTCATCTTCATCTTCGCCTACAGGAACATCATCATGTGGTAAGTTAGGCAAAGTTGTTGTATAAGCTGTGAGTTTTTCTTCGATGTCCGCAAGCGCAGCATCAATAACTTTAATATCCTCAGAAACTTGTTTCATGGCAGCTATTTTCTCAGAAGCATCACCTTTTTCGCGTTTAATACCAGCGATTTCATCAGATACAGTATTACGTTTCTTTTTCAAGTTTTCTGACTGTACAATTAACTCACGACGACGTACGTCAAGGTCATGAAGTTCTTGAAGTGTTTCTTTTTTTACACCACGAGTTTCAAGTTTTGCGGCAACTCCGTCAAAATCTGCACGGATTTTTTTAATGTCAAGCATAAAATCTCCTTCTAAATATAAAATAAAAAGCCCTAATCCTCCTATAAAGAAGAATTAGGGCGCCATAAGCACGGTTCCACCTAAATTTCCTACCCTATGGATAGGACTTTAGTTCCCTTATCGCGAGAAACACGTTCCTGCTTTCACAAGAAAAAACAAATCAAGAAGCAGAATGTTTAGAGTATCTTTACTTGCTTCCAGCAACCGCAAGCTCTCTAGAAAAGATGGGCTCAAAACTAACTTCTACCGTCATTCTATCAGAATTTTATAAATTTCGCAAGTGATTCTCAGAATTCATCACGACAAATGCATGAAAATTAAACAATCATCCTGCTTTGCTTGGTCAAAGATGATGAGGACAAGCTGCGTAAGCTTTTACGCATCAATAGTAAGACCATGTGAGATACGGTGACTTTAAAGTGAAACTATTTTTCACCGAATAAAGAGCTAAAAGTGAATGTTTTTTAGCAAACGGCTTTTAGAAGCCTGTTTTTTTCTATAGACAGTAGAAAACTTAAGGGTTAATAGAGAGATTTGCTGTTCTCTTTTTATATCCCAGAATGCTGAAAGTAGTCATCAAAAGGGAGCCGCTAAGTAGCATTGTGTGTGTTTAACAGTTTTTGTCTAAATAGCTCCTTGTTTGTCAAGGCTTTCAATAAAACGAACAGTAAAAATTCATTGCTTAATAAGGGCTGGCATAGGCGCAGAGTCAGATATCAAAGCCATGTGTCACAAAGAAGCTGCTTAAATATTTGGTGAGGACAAGTGGTTACATATCTTTGCCTGTAATCCGCCTTTTCTTTGCGTCCTTATTCAGCGTTTTTGATTTTACACCGTCTTGATCTTGTGGAAGCTTGAGGCAAGGACAAGTAAGAGGCGTTTCTGAATTTTAGGGTACTTCAATCCTATAGAAAACGCTGAGATTTCATAATCTTAGCGTTTTTTAGCAATCTTGTGTTTATAGAAATTTGCCTATAAGTACTTAACGTATTTTGGCACAATTCTGTCAAATGGAAAGAATCACCTGCTTGATTGGACTCAATTTGCACATTTGAGTCTTACAAGCTATTGTTTAACTATAATTTTTAGTCCTGAGTTTTATCAAACTGAAAGAGTGGGGACACAGGACGGCCCTCGTGAATGCGAAGGATTGCATCAGCCATATGCTCATCTACACTGAGATATTTTACATTATTAGGCTTTCGGTTCTTAGTAGCAACGGAGTCTGTAACAAGGACTTCACAAATGCCAGAGTTTTCAAGCAAGTCTGCTGCCGTTTTTGTGAAGAGACCATGACTCGCTACAGCATAAACGTCTTCTGCACCAGCTTCTCGAATGACAGAAGCAGCGTTTGAGAAAGTCACACCTGTGTTTAATATATCGTCAATAAGAATAACTTTCTTACCTTCCACATTACCGATGATATAACCATTTTCACGTTTAGCATCATCGTCTTCATAGTCAACGATGGCTATAGGAGATTCCAAGTATTCAGCAAGGCTGCGTGCTCGTTTAATACCAGAGTTTTTTGGCGCAACAACCACGACGTCATCACCAGACAATCCTTGATTCATGTAATATTCTGCGAAAAGAGGAACGGTGAAAAGATTATCTACAGGAATGTCAAAGAATCCCTGTACCTGAACGGCGTGAAGATCCAAAGTTAAAACACGATCAGCACCAGCTTTGACAAGCATATCGGCTATAAGTTTAGCTGTAATAGGTTCACGGCTTGAAGCTGTACGGTCTTGACGTGCATAGCCAAAGTAAGGCATAACAATGTTGACAGAGTGCGCAGAAGCACGGACGCAGGCATCAATCATGATTAACAACTCCCAGATATTGTCATTAACAGGATAGCTGGTTGACTGGATGATATAAACATCATGATTGCGGACACTTTCTTCCATATTGATCATGATTTCTCCATCGGAAAACTGTTTTGAAGTTACTTTTCCCAAAGGAACATCCATAATTTTGCTGATTCTCTCGGCCAATTCTGGGTTTGAGTTCAGTGAAAAAAGTTTAAGGTGTGCGTCAGAATAAGTCACGATTCTTCTCCTACTATTATATGATATGTCTATTCTACCAAATTTGGAGGGGATTTCATAGCTTTATTTTACGTGAACTTCTTCACGCAAAATAAGATTGTGCGACAATAATGAATCAGGTATCTTTGTTTTGCTTTCTGAAAAATAGAAGGTTTTTCTACAGTTCTTCTAGAAGACGTACGCTTAAAAAATAAAATCGGAACGGACTGGTAGGGGAGCAGTAAGGAGCGTCTAGCAGCTGCTTTATGAGGTTATGTTAATAGAACATAGTGAATCTGCTTTGATTTCGCTTTATGCAGGAAAAGTATCCAAGTATGTTGTGAAATACCTTACTTGGCAGGAAACAACTGATACTTTTGATTCTTTCTTGAGTTAGATTATGATTTTTTAAAGCTTGAATAGTCAAGTTAAGTGCAACACCTCTTCAAAAAAGATTTCATAAGGTGTTTTCCAGCCCAAGACCTTTTTTGGTCTTAGATTAAGTTTTTCAATATATTTATCAATGGTTTCAGAAGGTACTTCATCCAT
>NZ_BAAFQO010000007.1:0-113477 GCF_042849115.1 Lactococcus muris
ACGGTTAAAGGTCGGCATGAAGTAAGGGGCATTCAGCTGACCTGAGCCGTCTGTGGCTGCGCGGGGCTGCCAACCGACAGTCCAGCGGGCACGGGCATTGAAGACAGCGCCCGGTCCGACACGTTGGCCGACTGTGTTGCCTGAGGCTTCCGGTGTCCAAGGGGTCCATGTGCCCGTATCTTCCTTGATGGGTTGAACCGCGTTGCCTTCTGCCACCTCTTGTGGGTCAGCTTGGACTAAGGACTCGCCATTGATTTCCATGTATTCGAGGAGTTTAACGCGCACCAAGATAGGGGCATCGCCAAAGTTCTCCGCAAAGACATCCTTGTTGCCTGAGGCGCGGTCAAAGTAGTCGTGCAGGCGGCCAACTTCTTCAAAGTTGACACTGACACTACGGTCATTGATGGCCCGCTGTGTCAAGGAGAACCATGCGAAGGTGCCTGAGATGAGCAGCAGGACTGACAATATGGCTAAAAGGATTCCTAGTTTTTTCCTGTTTGTTGAGTACATTTTATTTCTTCCTGTCTTTTAATTCTTATGAGTGTGAGAAGCCTTATGACTTTTGGAGTCACAACCAATAGTTTTATCTTTGGTGCACGGCAAAAAACGTCCCAGTTATCCGGAACGTTTTGGTGCATACGAAAAAGAAGGGGAATCTACCGCCTGTTGTTGTGTTGTGTTGTGTTGTGTTGTGTTGTGTTGTGTTGTGTTGTGTTGTGTTGCCTGATTATAAGTCATTGGGGGGGTTTCTCCAAATACAATGGTATCTCTCATCATATTTTAACATGTTACTTAATATTTATGAAATATTATCATAATGTTTTGTTATGATAATGACTTTATCAGAAATTTATTTGTTCCTCTTCTAAGTTTTTACATTTTCAATCGTCGGTTAGCTTATTGGGAAAGATATAAAAAAGTCCCTTAAATACTGTATTTTGTAAAGATTGGGCCTGCTTTTGAAGTTTCATCTTGAATTTTTCTGTTCCTGCATCTGAGATGAGAAATTATTTTTCACCTCCAAAGTTTATAGTATCGGGCTACTTTTGGATGGAACTCCTGGGCTTTCCGATACTGTTCAACAAAAAAAGGACTTCACAAATAGTGATAGCCCTGAATGTTCAATCTTAATTAAGCACTCTAGGAATCAAAAATCTTTTTCAATCCCCTAGTTGTAAACTACCCAGCTTCCCGCAGGGAGTTGACTTGCCATTTCGATTTGCTCAGCAAGTGTCATGCCAGCATATTCACCGTGACCTAACAGTTGGAAACAGCCATAAGCGCCTGAACTTGCATTTGCAGCATCTACACGGCCATTGGACTCATGCTCGATGATATAGGCCCATTCACTTGCAGAATAGCCTGCTGCATTTGCAGTGTTAGCAACCATATGATTGGCAAGAGATTCTATATCTACCTGACCAGAGGTTTGACTTAAGTCAAGTTCAGATACAGACTGTGCTACTTTAGATTTAGCAGGTTGTTTTTCAACTTTTTTGGCAACTGCAGGTGCTTTTGGAGCTTTTCCTAACAAAATGTTATTAACTTCTGTCTGTACAGCTTCAAAGTCAAAACCTTTACGTGTAAGCAAATCGACACGTTCTTGTCCTGTACCATAGTTACCGTTAATAACTTCTAATGCCACATCATGTGTAGATTGTTTTGGCATGTCCGCATGAACCATACCAGTACTATTAAACATAAATGAAGCAATGATACCAGTTGAAAGAGCAACTTTACTGAATTTCATTTAGACCTTTCGATTTCGCCACTAAGAATATTCCATAGAGTGTTGTTCAATCGTGAACCTCCGTATATACCCTATCATCATGGTTACTTCCCATACACATCATAAAGTCTTGAACGCTTGTGTAGGATTACCGTAAGCAGTTTAACGTCATTGCACGCTATGGACGTGTATCTTAAAGAAAATTCAAATTTCTGCCTGCCGCGAATTTACAAAAATAAAAATCCTCTCAATTTAAGTTACATTATTCAAATAGATGATGTTAAATTTTTATGTTTAAATTTATTTCACTCACGAGGGCTTATTATATGACCTTTTCCTTAAACTTAACTTAAAAAATCTTTTTTCAAAAAGAAATTGAAACTATTTATAAATAAAATATTCAGAAGTTTAATTATACAAAAGCATAAAAATATATAGTAAAAACGCTTGTTTAATGCGCTTTCTGTCTATTTGAGAAAGTATTGAGTCATCTTTTTAATTAAAAGATGTTAGAAACTTTTCCAAAAAATAAGTGGGGATATTTTACTTTGTTTTTTTGTTTCAGTTAAGATAACTTATGTTGCAATATGTACTTAATAAAAAAGCTCCACATCTGCGGGCAAAGAACCAATGCACAGATATGGAGTACTTAGACAAAAGCAAATATCGAAATAATATTTCAATACTGCTTTTCTCTTATGTTGATTATACCACTAAAGTAAGCGATACTAAAACAACTTACAATTTGTACATGAGAAAAATAAAAATTATATTAGAATTCGAATATAATTAGGACATTATGCATTTCATCATTGCCTTGAAAAAATAAAAACAATAGTCACAGAAGTTTGGAATAACTAACAAAAAATAATTTGATATAAAGCAGCTTTACCCCCTTGTAGTTGCAATGTTTTTACTTTCTTGTTACACCTTCATCACTACGCCATTTTTTATAAGCTTCTTGTGCTGAAATTTCACGTATAAAATCATATACTCCCTGATTAGAAAACATCTTCGTGAAAGTGTTATTGCTAACCTGTGCCAGATTAATGACCATGTCTTCAAACTCTTTTGGAAATAAAGATTGTTTGAACATCGCAAAATCATTTTCTTTTGCCATTGATTTTTGTCTCCCACTCGGATTTTGGACAACTTGCTTGACAACCATATCCAAAACCACACGATCGTCTTCTGTAAAAATGTCAGGAAACTGTGCATTAATTCTATCCAAGATTTCGGTCAAGGTATCACGTTCTTCTGGTGGTTTAACTGTTGGATTAATTCCCTTTTGTTGCTGGTACATGTATTCTTGAGATTGATCTTTTACAAGTGAAATTTCATCTTCAAAATCTTTAGTTAATTTATAGTAATCCATTTTGACTTTATCAGAGATATCCACTGAATATCCACTGTCTTTTGGTAACAAAGTGATTAAATAATTGATAAAGATTGATTCTTCCAACAACTCCCGATCAAATAAGCGAACCAGTTGAGAAATATAATTATATTTGTCACGGAAACCGCGCAAGAGTGTTCTAAACTCATACTGCATTGATTCCTCCATATCATTATAACGTTCAATGATTGGACGGAAACTACTCGATAATTTACCAAGCATTGTATCGTCTTGCTTGTTTGTACTCACTTGAAAAACATCAATGATTTTCTTAATGTCTGCGTCATTGTATAAGTTATATTTACGAATTTTCTCTTTCGCATCGTACAATATATTCGGATCAATTGCTTCATCTAGTGTAGATACTTCATAAAACTGTTGGAAAGCCACTTTGATTTCTTCTGCAGTGTTTTTAAAGTCTAACACAAAAGTATCCGTTTTCTGTGCAGTCGTCCGATTCAAACGTGATAAGGTTTGAACAGCTTTCACTCCACGGAGTTTTTTATCAATAAACATGGTGTGAAGCAAAGGTTCATCAAATCCTGTCTGATATTTTTCAGCAACTATCAATACATTATAATCTGATGTATGAAAAATTTCTTTGAGTTGATTTTCTTTCACCAAAGAACCATCTGGTAAAATATTCATTTTAGATTCAGTGAAAGTTTCTCCTCCATCAACAATTTCACCAGAAAAAGCAACCAAAGCATTAATATCTGTGTAGCCTTTTTCAGTGATGTAACGTTTGAATTCATTCATATAACGTACAGCTGCAAGACGTGAACTTGTCACAACCATAGCTTTACCTTTACCACCGATTGCATGTTGCGTGCGTTCACGGAAAGTTTCAACCATAATTTCCGTCTTTTGAGCAAGATTATAAGGATGGAGTTCTGCATATCTGACAATCGCTCTTCTTGCTTTTGATTTAGGCAATTCTGGGTCATCTGGAACAAGTTTTGCAATCTTGTATGCCGTATGGTAGGTCATATAGTTTTGCAGTACATCTAAAATAAAACCTTCTTCAATAGCTTGGCGCATGGAATAAACGTGAAATGGTTCAAAATGTCCATCTTCTGCACGCTGTCCAAACATTTCTAAAGTTTTATCTTTTGGTGTTGCTGTGAAAGCATAAAAGCTGATATTTTCATGGCGTCCTTGACCAAGCAAAGTTTCATTAAGCTGATCTTCTTCATCTCTTGCTTTTCCTGCTTCTACTTCATCAAACTCCTCCCATTCCTTCAATGCTTCTTCACGATCACTCAAAGCTGCTTTCAATTTTTTCGAAGCATTTCCTGTCTGAGAAGAGTGGGCTTCATCCACAATAACTGCAAATTTCTTTCCTTTTGTGGATTCAACATCTTGATAAATCACTGGGAATTTTTGGAGTGTTGTGATAATGATTTGCTTTCCATCGTTTATCGCATTAAGTAAGTCTTTTGAGGATTTATTATCCCCAATGGTTTCGACCAAGCCTGTAGTTGCATCAAATGATGTAATCGTATCTTGCAGCTGTCGGTCAAGTACTGTTCTGTCAGTCACAATAATCACTGAATTGAACAATGGTTGATTATTTTTATCATGAATTTTTTGCAAATGATAGGCTAACCACGCAATCGAGTTTGATTTCCCAGAACCTGCCGAGTGCTGAATCAAGTAGTGTTGACCTGAACCTTTTGACTTAGTATCACTAACAAGCTTGGTTACCACGTCTAACTGGTGATAACGTGGGAAAATCAAGGTTTTCTTTTCAACTGCTTTTCCTTTAGAATCTTTTTCATGCTTAATTTCAAGATTCATAAAACGTTGCACAATATCTAAAAGTGCATCTTTTTGAAGTACGCGCTCCCAAAGATAGGCAGTAGAATAACCATTAGGATTTTCTGGATTTCCTTTCCCTCCAACATTTCCTGCACCATTTGAGCCTTGATTAAAAGGTAAAAAATAGGTTTTTTTACCCGCGAGCTTCGTTGTCATCCACGCTTCATGCAAATCTACTGAGAAATAAACCAAGATACGACGATTAAACTGGAAAAGGGCTTCATTTGGATCTCGATCAAACATAAATTGCCGTTTAGCATTTTCAACGCTTTGTCCTTTAAATTGATTTTTCAGCTCTAAAGCAACAAGCGGAATCCCATTGACACTGAGCACCATATCAAGTGTGTTGTGATTATAAGGACTATATGCAAACTGACGTGTCACTGTTGTTATATTTGCTTCATAATTTTTTAGTGTTTCAAGATTTAAAGTTGAGGAGGGTTTAAACTGAACGACTTTAAACTTTACTCCGCGATCTTTTATCCCATTACGCAAGACATGAAGAATCCCGTGTTGGCTGACTTCTTGCTCAAAGCGTTTGTAAAAAGAGCTTTCTGGATTTGCTCCCACCATTTTTTCATAACGTTGCCACATCTTGGGTTGCGTGGTTTTGATATAGCCTACTAAAGCATCCAAATCTAAACCTTTACTTGCATCATAGTGACTAGCTTGAAAAGTTTGCTTTTGCCATCCACCAGCAGGTGAAATTAAGAATGATTCAATGTCCTGCTCAAAACGTTTTTCGTTGTCTTTCATTTTTTACTCCAACTCTTTATCAACTTTTTTCTGATAGTCCTCAATGGCTTTAGCTATTTCGCTCAGTTCCCAAACATAATCTTTCTCCTGAAAAGAAGAATCTATGCTAAACATGATTGTCTTTATCTTGCTCAAACTCTGTATAGAAAAATCAATTAAAGTGACAGCTTCCGACAAAAGCACTGGAGCATCGTTAGAAATATTTATGAGTTTGTCCAAGCTATCAACTGATTTGTCCAAGTGTGCCAGATTCTTGTCTCGAAGTTTTTTTAAGTTTTTGATTGGTTGCTCTAATTCATTCAATCTATGAGCTAATGCTTCTAACTCTGATTTTAAATCCTGATAGGATTGAGCTGAAAAATATGTCATGCTTTGAAAGTATTTTTCAGTATAAAGATTATTAGCCGTTTCAATAATTTTAGGAATCGAGTGGGACTGCTTGTTTTTGTCAAATAGCTTTGCTAACTGTAATTGAATATCACTAATCATTATATTCTGAGTTAGACCAAAATAATCTCCATAAGTAGCCAAACTATCTGTTTTTTCAAAAACTCGACTGACAGCTAGTGCAGCATTAAACATTTGTTTTAAGACCATTGATTGATGAAACAACCATTCTAAATCTTTTTTCAGTTTTTCAATTTGAACTTTAGGATTCATTTGTTGACCTGCTTTTTACCTGTGACATATTCGTAGATGAGGGATTTTTTGTAAGATTCATATTCATTTATCAAATTAAATTTCTCATAAATTAATCCATCTATATTTTTAATCTTTCCATCTAAAAAATCAGCTATCGTTTCTCCTTCTTCAAAGGAAATTTTAGGAATATGATAATTCTGAATAAACTGGGCTGATATGCGTTTTAGTCCCGCTACACCTGTCATAGTTGAAGAACCTTGATTAATAAAATCAGTATTTCTTAAATAATAAGCTAAATATCGGGAACTAAAATTCTTTGTTTTTTTATTTCTTATTGTATAAATTTCTGTTGTTCCAAAACCTAAGCCATTTTCTAATCCTGAAGCCAATGCTAAATTACCGTTTTCAAAAGAGGGCCTAACCTTGGCGATTATAATATCACCGTCAGCAAAATAGCTATATTTATTTTTTAATTCTTTTATAGATTTTTGGGTATCATTTATTAAATATCCATTTTTTAATCTATCCATTGGTAAAAATGTTGCTAATTCATTTTCATCAATTTTTTCATCATATGGTGGGTCTATTTCAGCAATATATTTTATTTTTGTTAAGTAAATACTGAAATCGGTGCTATGCTTTAACCCTTTGGTAACTACCTCAGTAATCAATGATTGTTTATAGGCTTTCAACTCTTCAATGGAACGCTTAGTGTCTGCAATAATTTGATCTATCAAAGCTATTTTAGAGTCAAGAAAGTTGGCAATCTTTTGTTGTTCAGATAATTTTGGCACAGGAACATCAACTAAAATAAAATTTGACCATTTGAGTGATTTACCATCTCTTAATGAGTCAGATGTAGCACCAATTGCTTGAATATAGGCTATATTTTTAAACAACCACCTATAATATGGACGATAAATTTTCCTAGACTTTGGAATTATGACTGTGTATGCAGGTGATACAGCACCTGTATACTCCGAAAACTCGATTCCTCCTTGAAAACTTCTAAGGCTAATAACAAAATCCCCTTTATCGACATGTTTAAAATTTTCGAAATTCTTATCGAGTGCTACTGGCTTTTGTTTCGCAAATTTCATAAAAAGCTGCTGAGGTATCATCCCATACTTCTGAGAAGCAGTTAATTGAACATCTCCAGACTTCATTTTGCCTTTTCTTTCAGAAAACAAATATTTACTTGAGATAATTTCCCAATCCTCAGGAATCTCCCCAATCCACTCAACACCAGAATCTTTCATCTTCATCCATCTACCTCCACCTCCACCTCTTGTCCACTAAGGGCTTCAAAGTTTTTGATGATGCGTGCCTCGATATCCTTAATGCGAAGCGCAATGTCATCTGATTTTTCTGGAGCTTGGTATTTATAGAAAAGTCGCGTGAAGGGAATTTCATAGCCAATTTTAGTTTTCTTTTCATCAATCCAAGCTTCAGGGTTGAAAGGAAGTACTTCTCGCTCGAAATAGCTGTCAACATCTTCAGTTAGCGGAATGTCCTCAGTATCGCGAAGTTTAGAGTCTGCTTGACGTTTCCCCTTTTTCAAGACCAATTCACCATTTTCATCTTTTAATGGACTTTCCACGGTTACTTTGCGATAGCCAAAGAAATCATTATAAAAAATCTTAGATTCGACAATTTTATCTGTGGAAGTATCCACATTGACATAGGCTTTATTTCTAAATTCACCGTAAGCTTGAAGAATCAGTTCGCGCTCGGTTTCTGAAATATCAACCCTTTTGTTCCCGATATTTTTGCGACGTTTCGTGAAAGCTTTACTTGCATCAATCAACTGTACTTTACCACGACGTTCAGGAGATTTGTTCTTGGTAATCACCCAAATATAAGTGGAAATTCCTGTATTGTAGAACAAATCCGTTGGAAGTTGGATTATCGCCTCTAGCCAGTCATTTTCGATAACATACTGCCGGATAGCTGATTCTCCACCACCTGCATTTCCAGTAAAGAGTGCCGAACCATTATGGATAATTGCCATCCGTCCAGTATCTTTCAGCTTCTTAATCCCATTAAGTTGGAACAAAAGCTGACCATCTGAGATTTTTGGTGTACCAACACCAAAACGTCCCAAATCTCCGGTCGCTGCTTCTGCCTCAACGGCTTTTTTATCTTTTTTCCAGTCAATTCCAAAGGGTGGGTTAGAAATCAAGTAATCAAAAGTATAGCCTGAAAATGCATCTTTTGAAAGGGTTGAACCCAAAGCCATATTATCCGGGTTGCCACCGCGAATCATCGTGTCGGCTTTGGCAATCGCATAAGTTTCTGGGTTTAATTCTTGACCAAAGGTTGTAACGGATGCATTTGCGTCAAGCGCTTTAATCCGCTCCGTCATCGCAGAGAGCATCTGAGAAGTGCCCATTGTTTGGTCATATATGGTACGAACAATTTGTTTATCTGATGGTTTTTCATTGATAAGCAAAACATCCGTCATTAAGTAAATAATATCTCGACTTGTAAAGTGGGCTCCTGCTTCTTCATTGTAACTTTCTGAGAATTTACGGACTAACTCTTCAAAGATGTAACCCATATCAGTGCTTGTAACTTTATCTGCACCAAGATCTGCTTTTTTAGAGTTAAATTCTTGGACGACAGCATAAAGTGCATCATTATTGGCTAGTTTGGTAATCTCTTTATCAAATTCAAAGTTTTCAAGAATGTCTTGAACATTTTCGGAAAAACCTTTGATGTAGTTTCGGAAGTTATCTTCAATCCCTTCTGAGTCAGAAAGTAAGGTTTGAAAAGTATAGACACTGGTATTGTAAAATGCGTAGCCTGAGGCATCTTGTAGCTTGCGATTTCTGATTTGTTCAACCGAAATGTCACTCAAGGTTTCCAGAGTCTCACGTACTTTATCACGCGTAGGAGCCAGTGTATCATGAAGCCGTTTAATCACTGTCATTGGTAGAATAATTTTACCATACTCATGAGGCTTGTATAAACCACGCAAAATATCGGCAGTCCCCCAAATGAGTGCAGCCTTTTCTTGAACATTGGTTGTAGTTTGTTGCTGACGTGTAGTTTCCGAAATTATATTTTCAGACATAAAAAAATCCCTTCAGCCAAAATGACAAAAGGACTTTTTACCAGTATTCTTTACTTTTACTGTGTAGCAAAGATAAGGATGACCTAATGTCATTTTTGGCGTATATATTATTACTAATTTTATCATAATTAATGTTTAGTTACGAGTTCTATTTAGTTACTCATAAATTTTGAATAATATCTTAGTAAGCCGATGTTAACTGAAATATACTTTATTATTTCTAAATCAAAAAAAAGAATCCAAACTAAAGATGAGCCGGATTCTCAAGAAAAGTATTTTAGGGTATTCTTTTATCTTAATATCTCCTCTTTATTTATTCATCTTAAACTGAAGATAAAGGTCATTATACACCCCCGTCCAATAAGGACCAAGGTTAACATAGACTTCATCTTCTTTTATCAGTGCTTCATCAGGATAGTAGGATTTATCTTCACGTACTTCTGCGGGAAGGAGCGCTTCGGCTTTAACATTGGGTGTGGAATAGCCCACATACTCGGCATTGGCAGCTGCATTTTCAGGTTCTTGCATGAAGTTGATGAAAGCATAGGCCGCTTTAGTATTTTTGCTGGTTTTTGGGATAGCCAAGTTATCATACCAGATATTTGTACGCGTAGGTACTACATAATGCAAATGTTCGTTGCTTGAGGTCATCTCTGAGGCTTGACCACTGTAAACAACTGCTAGAGGTGTTTCATTATTAATCATGTAACTCATGATTTCGTCACCGAGAATGGCTTTTACATTGGGTGTAAGCTGTAGGAGCTTGTCATAAGCACGATTAATCTCTGACTGGTTCGTCGTATTCACAGAGCTTCCTGTAGCGATCAAACCCATGCCCATCACATCTCGACTACTGTCTGTGAGGAGGATTGAATTTTTGTAGTCTTTGGACCAAAGGTCCTCCCATTTTGTGGGTGGATGAGTGATGTATTTGTCATTATAAACAATCCCCAAAGTCCCCCAAAAATAGGGCACAGAATAAGTATTTTTAGGGTCAAATGCCGCATCCAAGAGCTTAGGATTATCATAATCAAGGTTTTTAATCTTGGTGTGATCTAAGGGAAGCAAGAGATTTTCTTTGGCCATTTTTTGCACCATATACTCGCTGGGCACCACGATATCGTAAGCCGTGCCTCCTTGTTTAACCTTAGAATACATGGCTTCATTGGAGTCAAATGTCACATAATTCACCTTATAGCCCGACTCTTTTTCAAACTTCGTGAGAAGCTGCGGATCAATATATTCGCCCCAGTTAAAAATAGTTAAGCTGTTGGTAGTGGTTGAAACACCTGTAGCAGCGGACATCCGCCAAGCTGTAACGCCAAGAAGGACAGTGATCGCTAAAATCCCTGTAAGAAAATAGATTAATTTTTTCAAGAGTGCTGTCCTTTCTTAAGTAATATTTGGTGATTTTCCGGCAGTATCTGATTCTCTCATGATTATATAATACCCTATAACCAGTAATATTGAGAAGAGAAATACAATTGCGGATAGGGCATTGATTTCTAACGAGATACCAGCGCGGGCACGTGAATAGATTTCGACAGACATTGTCGTAAAGTCATTCCCTGTGACAAAGAAGGTAACTGCAAAGTCATCGAGCGAGTAAGTGAAAGCCATGAAGAAACCTGCTATAATCCCTGGTGTCAGATAAGGAAGAATTACTTCTTTCAGTGCTTGTGTCTGTGTCGCACCAAGGTCGTAAGCAGCATCTATCAAAGACTTATCCATTTCTTGATAAAGTGGCAAGACCATCAAGACAACAATCGGAATAGAAAAAGCAATATGGCTTAATAAAACGGAGAAAAAGCCAAGCTGCATACCTACCAGTGTAAAAAGAATCAAGAAGCTTGCACCAATAACGACATCCGGTGATACCATCAAAACATTGTTCAAGCCTAAGAAAGTCGTCTTACCTTTGGCTTTAAGATTTTCAATAAACATAGCGCCAAAAGTCCCAATAATCGTCGCAATCAAGGCACTTAAAAAGGCCAAGAAGAAGGTTTGAACGACAATCAAAATCAAACGGCTATCTTGAAAAAGTTCCTTAAAATTGTCTAAGGTAAACCCTGTAAATTGGTTCATGTCCCCGCCTTCATTGAAAGCATAAAAGATCAAGAAAAAGATGGGCGCATAAAGGATAAAGAGCACGAAGCCCAGATAGATTTTTCCGATACGATTTTTACTAGGCATTAGCTCCCCACCTTTCTTTCTCTTGTCAGTAACATAATAATCATCATGGCAACAACCAAGACGATGGCTATTGTTGAACCCATGCCCCAGTTTTGTGTGGTGAGGAAATGCTCTTCGACCGCTGTACCTAGAGTTATCACTTTATTGCCACCAATCAAGCGCGTCAGCATGAAGAGCGATAGACTCGGAATGAAAACCGCTTGGACACCTGAGCGAACACCATTGAGTGATAAGGGCCAAACCACATGAATAAAGGTTTGCCAGCGTGTTGCACCCAAATCATAACTGGCTAAGACAAGATTTTTATCTAAATCCTCAAGGGCATTAAAAATAGGCATCACCATAAAGGGGATAGAAATATAAGTCGCTACAAAGATAAAGCTAAAGTCTGTAAACAAAATCTGTGGACGACCAAGCCCGATAAATTGTAAGAAACTGTTGACAGAGCCATATTTACCAAAGATACCAATAAAGGCATAAGCTTTCAGCAAAAGATTAACCCAAGTAGGCAAGATAATCAACATCAAGAGAAGCTGCTTGTGCTTAAGTTTAGTTAAAACATAAGCTACAGGAAAGCTAATCAAGAGAGTAACAACTGTAATAATCAAAGCATAAAGTATCGAGTTCCAAGTCATCATCAGATAAGTTGAGCTTGTAAAATACTGACTATAGTTAGAAAAGCTAAACTGACCTTGAATATTAAAGAAAGATTGCCAGAGCAAGAGGATAAGAGGGGCTACAACGAACAGTCCTACCCACAGGAAGTAGGGGACAGAGAAAAGTCTTTTGGTCATTCTTCTTCCTCACTTTCCCCGTTTTCTTGCTTATGCAGGATATCGTTTACGGCTTGTGCTAACTCGGTCAAGTCCATTGTGTTTTCCAAGGCTTCCTGGACAGCATCTTTGATGGCTGCCTCTTCTTCTGCGGCTTCTTCTTCGACCGCATTTACGATACCGATAGTTTGTTCTTCTTCCTCAACATACTCTTCAATACGGGCGTCGAATTCTTCTTCGGTTTCGTCAAGACGCATAATGTGTATAGCCTCAGGTTCAAAGGTCAAGCCTACAGTTTCACCGACTAAAGCTTTATGTGTCGAGTGAATCAGCCACTCATTGCCAAAATCATCGTAAGCCACAATCTCATAATGTACACCACGGAAGAGTTGTGTATCAACTTTAACGTTGAATTTTCCTTCATCAGGAAGAGTAAACTCAATATCTTCGGGACGAATGACTACCTCAATCGGCTCATTAGGGCGCATCCCACCATCGACAGCTTCAAATTTCTGACCGTTGAATTCTACAAGATAGTCCTCAATCATGCGGCCGCTAATGATGTTCGACTCCCCAATAAACTCCGCAACAAAATGGTTAATGGGTTCGTCATAAATATCGGTTGGTGTGCCTGACTGGACGATTTGACCTTCATTCATGATGAAAATCCAGTCAGACATAGCTAGAGCTTCTTCCTGGTCATGGGTAACAAAAATAAAGGTAATTCCTAGACTTTGTTGCAGCTCACGCAGTTCATACTGCATGTCCTTGCGGAGCTTCATGTCCAAAGCAGACAAGGATTCATCCAGTAAGAGAACTTTCGGACGGTCGATGATTGCACGCGCAATAGCCACACGCTGTTTCTGACCGCCGGAGAGCTTACTGATGGCACGTTTCTCAAAGCCTTCCAATTGCACCAGCTTGAGACTTTCTGTGACACGTTGCGCAATTTCAGCTTTATTTATTCCCTTTATCTTCAAGGCAAAAGCAACATTATCAAAGACAGTCATGTTGGGAAAAAGAGCATAAGACTGGAAAATCGTATGGACATCACGTTTATTAGTAGGGACATCATTGATGCGCTGACCATCCAAGAAAATATCTCCTGAAGTCGCATCCAAAAGTCCTGCAATAATATTTAAAATTGTTGACTTTCCAGAGCCTGATGCACCAAGTAAAGTGTAAAATTTACCTTCTTCAATTTCAAAAGTAATATCTTTAAGGACCGTTGTGCCACTGTCTTCAAAGGTTTTAGTTACATTTTTGAATTCGATAATGTTTTTTGTCATACTGTTATCCTTAAGGGTGGATTTAGAGTTTTGCTTATCATTGAAGACATGACCGGAATCTCAAAACCGGTCTTAATTAAATAATGAGGCAGAAAAACAATATTTTTTATTTCCTGCTCATTGATGGGCATAGGAGAAAGTAGCTTAGGGCTTTCTACTATTATCTAGCATCTTTAGAAGCACTGGGACAGTGCAGGGTATAAAAAGCAAAAAACGATATTTTTTGTCCTTTTCCCAACAAGATGCTTAAGAAAGAGCCTAACAGGGCTTTTCAATCCTTATGAGTATCTTTACACAAGGACGATAGCTTATGACATTGACAAGCAAAAACGATATTTTTTTATTTGTCAACTAACGAAAGCCTTAGGAAATCTGCCTAGAGATTTCCTTTTGTTAACAGTGCCTTTAGACACTTAATAGCAATAGCCTATTATGACGGCAAAAATCAAAAACGATACTTTTTTTGATTTTTTGACTAATGGGAGGCTTAGGAAATCCTTATAGGGATTTCCGTTTGCTATCAGGGCCTTTAGGCACTTGATAGCAATAGCCAATCATGACGGCAAAAATCAAAAACAATAATTTTTACCTAATGAGATGCTCAGGAAAGGTCCTACAGGACTTTCCGTCCATCATTAGCGCCTTCAGGCGCAATGATGGTAGCATATCAAAAAATCCAAGTGTACACACACTTGGATTCACATTCAATCTTTGATTACATATAAAAAGCAGTCTTACTGCGGAGAGACCGAGTAGTCAACTTTTAGTACTCTTATTGATGCGCGCAAGCGTGTTTCTTGGGTGGAGCCTCTCAACTCCATAAGCAAATCAATTTGCTTAATCAATAAGGCAATAAAATTGCCAATCGGCTGTGACTCTGGCTGTCCGTATGGCCTTAGTTTTCGCTTGTTTATAGCAAAAATGAGTCCTATTTTCTGCCTAGCAGAACTTTTATAATTATAACGTAAATTTTAGTCCTTTGCAAGAGCGAAAGTTTTATAATTTTTTCTTCTCAGAATTGTACAAACTTTCAAAAGACAGCGGAAACTCTGATTTTCATCGCTTACTTGTACCCCTTTAAAGTGAGAAATTCCACTTGCTTTTTACTGAGTTCAAGCATTGTGGATACAGTTTTCAAATCAAATTCCTTTGTAGCTAAAAGACGTTCTGCGGCCAGATTTAGCCCCGCCTTGACTCCCAACTCCAAAACGGGATTGGTTTTATCATTCGAATCCATGATGTATTTATTGTCGGGCAAATCAAAAAGGACTTTTACTGCTCCAAAGAGTTGTTCAAAAGAATCGATTTCAACATCATGCACTTTTTTCTCTTGAGAAATACTGCGGCCACGGTGATTAAACCACATGGTTTTCCACCCGCCATTGTGGCCTCCCATCACATCATTATCATAAGAGTCACCAACATATAAAGTTGTTTCGGGATTCATCCCAAATTGTTGAGCAGCCAAGTTAAAGATTTCTTTTTCTGGTTTTTGGAAACCTGTTGCTTGCGAAACGATTACGTGGCTTGGCTCAACATAATCATACAAGCCAAGTTTGCGAATTTTTTTGAGTTGGTGCTCGGTTGGACCATTAGTAATCACGCCAACTGGAATATTACGTTTTTTCAAAAAGTCTAAAGTCAAACGCATTTCATCAAGCATGGTGATATTTTCTAATTCGTATTCGTAAATTTCTTGAAAATAATCACCGGTAGCGCGTGAAATTTCTGGATAGCCCAAGTCTTTGAGTGTTTCATTTGTACGATAAAAACGGAAATACTCAATCTCCCAGTCACCCGCAATAACTTTAGGAAAACCAAGGTCTGAATAGTGACGGTAGCGAATATAAGCTTTATTCATATCCGCCATATCAAAGTCTGGGAAGACCTTAGAAATGGCCCGTCTAAACGGTGCCTGCTGGTCATAAATTGTATCGTCAACGTCAAAAACTATTGCATTAATCATTTTCCTGTTTTTATCTTTCCAATTTTTCACCGATAATACGGACTTCTGCTTCGAGTGTCAATCCAGAGTTTTCCTTGACATGCTCAATAACATAAGCAATTAAGTTTTCATAATCTGTAGCCGTACCGTGATCTACGTTTACCATAAAGCCGGCATGTTTTTTGGATACTTCCACACCACCGATACGGACTCCTTGCATGCCTGCTTCTTGGATAAGCTGTCCAGCAAAATGTCCGGCAGGACGTTTGAATACTGAGCCACAACTTGGATATTCGAGCGGTTGTTTACTTTCACGCAAGCCTGTTAAACGGTCCATCTCCGCCTTGATGACTGCTGCATCACCGACTTGGAGTTTAAACTGTGCCGAAACAACAATCAAGTTTTCCTCACGGATCACAGAATGACGGTAGCCGAATTTCATTTCATCGGCTTGCAGCACACGGAGAATGCCATCTTGGTCAATGACTGTACAGTTGAGCAGAACGTGGGCAATTTCACCATTATAAGCACCGGCGTTCATAAAGACAGCCCCACCGACAGAACCTGGAATACCACAAGCAAACTCAAACCCAGTTAGAGAATGCTCTAGAGCAACATGTGTCGTATCAATCAGTTTTGCTCCTGCCTCAGCGGTAACAACATTCCCATTTACTTCAATATGATTCATTTTTTCAAGTAAGATAACTAAGCCACGAATCCCGCCATCACGAACGATTAAGTTTGAGGCGTTACCCAAAACGGTAATCGGCGTACCTGCTGCCCGTGCTAAGTCAAGCAAGGCACTTAATTCTTCACTTGAAGCGGGAAAAGCAAGAAAATCTGCCGGTCCGCCAACTTTAGTGTAAGTGTAATTTGACAATGGCTCATCATATTTGACAAGCAAATCAGGAAATTTTTCGAAATCAGATTTTTTTAGCATAGAATCATTTTACCATAATTTAGAAATATGACGGGAAAAATAAAAAAAAACGAGAGTTTTTTCAGACTGTAGACAGAGTCTAACTTGCCCTTATGACAAAGCTCTCAATTTTTCAAGTTGTTGGGCAAAGATGTCTGGTACATCTACTTGAAACTCCATCAGTTCCCCTGTTGTTGGATGCTCAAAACCCAATGTCTCCGCATGAAGAAATTGCCCAAGGTTTGGTATGAGCGTTTTACTTGGTCCGTAAAGTGGATCTCCAGCTATAGGAAAACCAATGTAGGCCATATGCACACGAATCTGATGAGTTCGTCCAGTTTCAAGTTCAAGGGCAAGCAAGGTATATCCTGGGAAACGCTCCAGCACGGTAAAGCGTGTTTTTGCAGCTTTTCCTCCAGCGACAACTGCTTGTTTTTTTCGCTCCTTAGGATTCCGACCAATCGGTGCCTCAATTGTACCTTTTTCATTCGGTACTTCACCATGTACCAGCGCAATATAGCGACGTTTATTGGTTTTTGCTTTGAGCTGTGCGGCTAAAGATTCATGCGCGACATCATTTTTGGCAATCATCAGCAGACCAGAGGTGTCTTTGTCTATGCGATGCACAATTCCAGGACGAATTACACCATTGATGGAGGAAAGATCTTTGATATGAAACATGATGGCATTGACTAAAGTTCCCGAAGTATGCCCTGCGCTTGGATGAACAACCATTCCTTGAGGTTTATTAATTACTGCTACATCTGCATCCTCATAGACAATATCCAAAGGGATATCCTCAGCTTGGATATCAAGGACAGCAATTTCTGGCAGTTCATAAGTAATCGCCTCACCTGCTTTTACCTTGTATTTTGCTTTCTTCACTTGTCCCTCTACGCTCACCTTACCTTCACGAATTAAGTCTATCACTACTGAACGTGAGACTTTGCTAAGGTTCGCCAAGGCCTTATCCAAGCGTAAACCAGCATTTGCTTCGTCAATAATTACTACTGCCATTTATTCTACCTCTTTGTCTAAAATAATCGCGATGAAAAGCACTACAAAACCCACAGAGAGTAGTATATCCGCGATATTAAATATTGGAAAATTGATAAAGTCAGTCTGAAACATGTCCACCACAAAAGATTGGCGTACACGGTCAATAAAGTTTCCGAGCGCTCCAGAAATAATCAAAGTCAGTGCTACAAAATACCAGTTCTGATTTATCTTTTTGTAGAGAAAATAGACAGCGGCAGCAAGGACAATGGGTGTTAGTATGAGAAAAAACCACTGTTTGCCTTCCAGAAGCGACCAGGCGGCGCCTTCATTTCGAAGATAGGTTAGACTGAGAATACCAGGAATAAATGCCTGTTCGCCTCCCAGTGGAATATTGGAGACAGTCCAAGCTTTCATCAGTTGGTCTGCAAGTATTCCGAGGAGTATTAGGCCGAGGGAGATTATTTTTTTCATATTGTTTATTATAACAGAATTATCGTTCTGACTCTAGGTTAATCTTGGTGTTGTCTATGGCAAACGTAGGGAGCCCTTTATTGGAGTAATGACGTTAGTCACGCGTGTTGAATGTCTTTGACTTGGGAAGGCCATATTATAAAAAAACAGCACACATGCTGTCCTATTGCATTTACACTTATTCCCAAATCACCTGACGCAGATTATCCACTGCCGTCACCCAGGTCTGCCCGGATTTGAGAGGGATGTTTTGTCCTTGCTCATCGGTAAAACTGATATTGGTCTGCGCATCTGGTTTGGACCATTTTCCTTCTTGCACCTTACCATTTTGGAAAATATATGCCTTTCCGGTGCCTGTCATTTCAATATCCATATGATTACCATCTGCTGACAAGCTTTGATTAACCATAATAGCTATTACGACATCTGGTGACACTTGTCCTTTTTCTCGGTCCTGATGGGCTTCGCCGCCTTGAAAACGTTTATAGGTGTTGCTTGGAGTATCATATTGATATCCCACGGCAAAGATTCCTGTAGAAACTGGGATTTGAATATGATGTGCAATAGGCAAACCACTTGAATCCTGATTTTCCATCTTTTCCGTACTAAGTGGCAGGCGTTTCCAGACTTCAAAATCGGATTTTTTCTTCTCCAACTTCTCCATATACGCATCCAATCCATTCGTATTCGTGTACATATTATGCGGAGCGATTCGGTCATCTGAACGCCAGAAAATTCCAGCTGGGGCTCTAAACTGATCCAAGTCTGTGACATAATTTCCAGACTTCACCATGTCTAAAGCCAGTTCTGAACCACCTACATGGGCCAATCCTGCATCAAAACCAGCTGCCCATTCCACAAAGTAAGGGCGGATAGAGCGAACTGGACCAATCAAGTCTGGTTGCTTCTCTTGATACATTGCGACAAAACGGGTAATTCCTCCCTCAGCCACTGCTTCAAAAACTACACCTGCCTCCTTAAGTCCCGACTGCGGACGTGCTTCTGGTGAATTTTCTACCACGACAGCTGTTATGGGACGTTTTGCCTTTTCAGCAGTCGTTTCGAGCCCAGTCAAATCAGCCCTGACCAACTGAGGTTCTTCTTTTTTTACTTCCTGATTTTTCTCCTCTTGGTGCGTAGTTTTAGGAGCAAACACCTTTGTCTGCCAAGCAAAAACACCTGCTGCACCAATTAACAAGATTGCGATGATAGCGATTACTTTTTTATTCATGCTATTATTATAGCAGAAAAGTACCTTATCAAAAGCATTATGGATATAAAGAAGCTACAATAAAAGTCTTATTTCCTTTTATTGGATAGTCTGTCTGAAAACTCAAAAGAGGCTATTGGTAGGAGGAGCGCAAGATAAGGGAGGAAATACCTCGGCTGTGTTTCCCAAAGAAACTGATGAAAAACAGTGCCACCAAAGAAGATGAGAAGCAGCAAAAATGCCTCTAGATTTGGTCTAAATTTTTTTCTAACCAAAAAGAGACCTGTGCTTAATACTATGAGAATTAAGAAGGGCCTTTCAATGAAGTGGGTAAAAGACCTTGTCTTGACGAGAAAGGCTGTAACCGGACTTCTGAACGACCAGCGATTCCTTTCGAAGTCTGTCAAGGCTACTGATGGGATTGCCTGTATAAGTGCGAGACTTTCTACAGGCAATCTTTCATACATTTCTTGCTGGTTCTCATAGCTCTGTCTCATGAGGTAATTTCCGGATAGGGACGGATCTCCCCATGAAACGATAGCTTTTTTTCCGAAGAATGCAAGCGTTTGTCGCGGATTTTGCATCATCTGGCTCAATCGCTTACTGATAAATTCTCTATAAATTTTCTCTCTGGCTGAGCGATTACGGAGAAAATCTTGTCGTGAAACTTGACCGTGCTTCTTTTTGTATTGGTCAAAGGCCCAGCTTTCAAAATCATTGAACATCCCAGGCTGCTTATAACGATAACCTTCCAGTGTCTTCGCGTCTGCCAAAGCCATCGCAACCCAAGAAATGGAAGGCTGGGCATAGTTTGTTCTATAATTTGAAATCATTTTAGGTGCGAAAAAGTGAAAACTGGTACTGAGACTCAGAGCGATTAAAACAGGTAGGAAAGCCAGACGATGGTTGCCATCAAACTTCCTGTCCCTCACAGCCCTCAAGAGTAGATAATAGATACCTATGCCGATAATAAAAATAAGCACGTTTGTCCGAAGTACATAGGCCAAACCTAGTGACAGACCTGAAAGTACAAGAGTAAAAATTTTTGGTGATTCCTTTACAAACCTTAGAAGAGACAGAAGGGCAAAGAGAACCAGCGCCAAACTTATCAGGTCGTTGTATAAATAGGAAATCACCCAAAAATAAGGCAAAGCAAAGAACATAAGTTGAATGGCAATTCTTTCAGAACTTGTATTATACAAGAGTCCCGTGATTTTCGGAATAAATGTGCAAATACCAACAACTGAAATCACATTTACCACATACATGATGGGCCAAGCGCCTCTTCCAAAAACTTTAAAAATCACTTGATAAATCAGGACTAAACCTAGATTATTCGGATAATACTCTGCATAAGGAATTGTAAGCCAACTGTCCACAAGAAAGCCATTAATGACACTCCAAGCATCTGAAAAAGGGGGACTAAAAAATAAAAAAATTATGATTATCCCAAATACACTTGCGTAGATTGTCAGTAGCTTTTGAAGTGTTCTGGTCGAAAGATTCAAAATTTCAACCCAACGATGAATCCCATATTGCAGCAGGAGAAATGCGAGAAAAGATCCAGCTACAAAGAAGGGATTATTGAAACGAATAACGTTTGACTCTGCTTGGTCAAATGAAAAGAAAAACTGAATCAGCAAAATCCCCAAAAGTGCAAGAGCACTTAAAAAGGACAGCACCAGAGTAAAATATTTAACACTATTTTTTCTGCTTTTTCCCACGTGTTCCATTCCTCTCTTCCTTCCTAGACTCCATGCACCGTTTTGTCACTTTCTTGTTCAAACTGCGGCTCCTTTTTGTCTTTGTCCATTATCTTCACAAAAAACGGGACATATTTCCTTGCATTTTGTGAGGGCTTGCAGTCTTGATTTTCTTGGTTTTGCTACTGATTTTTAGCAGTTCATATTTTTTCCTTACAGTCAACACTCTGGGATAATTTACAATTAACCTTCACATTTTAGCTTGAAAATAAGAGAAAAACATGTGGTTTACTTTTCCGTTTTTGACTGCATCAATCTACCTTTCATTTCTTACTCAATTTCATGTATACTCGCTCTTTTATTCCTTTATTTTTGCCCCCGCGAAATGGCTCTCGTTTATATTCACGAAAGCCAAGTTTCTCATAGGTTTTTATTGCAGCAATATTGTTATCCATGACATCGAGTAAAAATTCATCATATTGCTCACTTTGTTTGACAATTTCAAGCAAAATTTTCTTTGAAATGCCTCTTCCTCGCACAGAATCAAGCACGCCGACAAATTCGATATAGCCTGTTGTCTTAGGATAGGGAAGTGTCTTGGCAAATTCAGAATTGAAAATAAAAGAGGCAATCAGCCCACGCATCAATCCAAAATTTTTTATACATTTCTTTCTATCTGGTGTAAAAGCTCTTCCACTATCGTCAGAACAAGCCGCAATCCCCAGCACTTCTTCTCCTTCAAGCCAAATCCAAAAACGCTCGGCATGGATACCCTGTTCAAAGACCGCGATAAGGCTTTCTTGATTTTTGGAGAGCACACTTAGTTCTTCCTTATAGCTATTTGCGATTGTTTTTGCTATTTTTCTTTTTTCATCAGGTAATGCTTGTCTGATTATATGACTCATATTTTAACCTCAGCTTTTCTTCCTATATAAATGCAAGGTGCAGCTTCCTCATAATCTCCATCTTATTCAGCCTAGAAATAAATAAGCAACTGCGATAGATAAGACTATCGTCATTAAATCATGCACAAGCAATCCAACCCTTAGATTTCTGTTTTTCTTTTCTAGCGTTTCAAGTCTATCTTTAAGTTTTTCAATTTCCATGTGTTCTCCTCTAAATACCATCTATAAGTCTATCTCTTTTTTGCTCAAAAATTTTAGATGTTTAGAGTCAATCCTCCCGTATAAGTTTCTCCTGCTTTACGATTCATGCCAAAAACAAAGGCGATTTTTGGTGCATCCTTCAATACTTTACCATAAATCACGCCTGTTGTTCCTTCTTTTTTGTGCACCTTTTTCCCCTTCAAATCGTTCGTATCCATTTCAATCACCTGACTGTTTTTATTGTCCAGCACTTGTGCTAAGCTTATTCTGTCCTGAGCAAAGTCCCTCAAGTCAATCGTTTGATCTGTTTTATTGTTGAATGTAAATGTAACTTTTAAAACTTGCTCACCTGAACTATCGTCTATTACTTTCCAATCTTGAACTTTTATGTCTTGTTTTTCTCCGCTTATCTGATGCGCTGAATTTGTATATATCAACTGTTCATCTTTTAAGTTTTCTTCACTTTGTTGGACTTCTTTTTCTGCTTCTTCGGGCTTTTCTTCGGATTTTTGGGATTGAATTTCTGCTTGTTCTTCATTTGAAGAGAGAAATGTATATGCTGCGCTTGTTCCTACAACTAAAAGTAAAGTAAAAGCCGTTCCTACAATTATCTTTTTCTTCATCTTTATCACAAATTTTTCCTTTTCATATTTCGCTTTTAGAACTATTTTAGCACAAGAGAAATGTTAACGCAATGTAACGTAAATATAAAATTAAAAAATGTAATCATTATTAAAAATCAAACGACTGTAGTTCAGACAGAATAAAAAAGGAAGAAAGGATGCAAATGTTGCACAAAGACTTTTGAAAAAGCTTCCTTTTCCAAACTCAACAGCTGGATCAGAAGCTCACCCGGCCCTTACTCATCAAGCTGAAAGAAAGAGGAATCCTCCTTTAGATAGTGTTTGCCTGATGTGAGGTCATACTGAATGATTTTTAACTCCTCGATGCGTTCTTGCTGCGCTTCACTTAAACTTACCTGAGCCGATAAAGCAGAGTTATACTCTGAGGGCAGCTCCCACATGATGCTTGATAAAAGTGCATAGTAGGGGGAAACTTTTGCACCTACAGTTTCAAGCAAAGCTGGCGCAAATTCTGCAGCGTTTAAGTCGCCTTGCTTATTGCTTGTATTTCCCTTATTTGTCCAGATAAAATAATCCGTCTGATAGGCTTTAAAAGGTTCTGTTTTTAGACTCGGATAGTCTATCGGAAAGACATTCGAAAGATGGTCACCGTAAAAGACAACTGTGATTTTTTTATCCATCTTCTCTAACTCTTCCAAGAAAGCTTTTGTCTCCCTATCGGTATCAGAAATTTTGCGCACATAGTTTTGCAAGTGTTTATTCTGTTCGCTTGTGTGCCCTTCCCCCACTGCTGTTAAGCTGGAAGAACCAGAATAATTTTCATAGGACATATGGTTTTGCATGGTCAAAACGCTAAAGAACTGTGACTGTGCAGGATTTATCTTATCTAACACCTCTTGATAAACTTGTGCATCTGTCACATAACCGTCCAATTTTTCTTGATTGATCAATATATCTGCCTTGTCCGTGTTTGATAGGGCATAAAAATGATCAAAGCCAAGTTTTTTATAGATTGTATTACGGTTATAGTTAGCTCCATTTTCAGGATGAAGTGCAATCTTCTCTGGGAAGAAATTAGAGATAGCCGGAATAAACGGCATACTTGGAAACACATCAGAATTAATGGTCGAGATGTTACTGGAGTAATTGACCATGGGAAGACCACTAAGCGATTGTGCCTCCATATTTGCTGTTCCACCTGCGAAACTATTGGAATACATCAAGCCTCCCGTTGCGTTTGCCTTTATCAAATCAATATTTTTCAGAGGATTATCTGAGAGGTTTGCGCCTTTGATACGATTAGGGTTTGATAGAGATTCACTTAAAATGTAGATTACCGTTTGATCTGCGATATTTTCTGAGCGACTTTGATTGATTTCATCAGCCTCTTTCCTGTATTTTTGGATAATTTCCTCTATCTTGGCTTGGCTATATCCCGCAGGCTCCTCCATAGCTTTACCATAGATTTTCTTCAACCAAACATAAGAAAGCGACTTGTCTCTGGCTAACTTTGCTGAGCCGCGCCACAAAAGACTGCCGTTATATCTTTGGACATATTGGCTGAGGAGGGGAAAGTTCACCTGTTCATCTGGTGTATTAAGATTTTTGAAATTCTGCATCAAAGGAAAGTAAAGCGAGAAAATCAAAAGCAGAGTGACCGCTCTTGTTTTCCAATCCATGATTTTTCCCTTAAAAAATCTTCTGTTTAAGAGAATTGCAAGTAAAACAAGGCTGAGTAAGGCGAAAAGTGCCAGCAAAATCAACTTTATATCAACAAAAGTAAGCAAGGACTGTATGTTGGTTAGCCAAGAAAGTTCTGAAACATATATAGGCTCTTGCCGCACCGAAAATTTCATGGCATTTCCTAAGCTAAATCCCCCAAAAATAAACATAATCACTGCTGTAGTAATCATATAACGGTTAATCAGCACATAAAGAAACATAAACGCCAGGGTTAAAACAAAAACTTGAAATAGGCTTATCCCAGTCACAACATAGCCATAATACATAGGCCCTTCATCTACTCTCATCCCTGATTGGATAAGAGAGTTAAAAACAAATGCCAATAAAAGGCTCGTTGTTAAGGAAAGGGGGAAGTTGGCACTGTTACTTTTAAAGGCTTGAATCCCCTTGACGATAAAGAAACTGAGTACACAAAGGATAACAAATACGAGGAGAATGTTTCCAAAAAGAGAGATAAAGTCAGAACTCCCTAAAATATTTTCATCGGCATAAACCAGATCAAGCATGGCCTCTGAATGGACTGGGCTAAATAATATATCCCAAATGAGGCGTTCTGTCATACTGTCAAGAAAGACCAAGCTTACAAGAACTGTCATATAAACATGTTCGACCTCTATGTCTGCCACAACATCCAAAATTTTCCATGCGCTTCTCTTATCTGGAATACGTGCCACTAGAGAAATAGCTAAAAGCATCGCAAAGACTAGAGGAAGATAAAACTCCACTAAAAGTCCTAAATTTAGAGAAGTGTAGTCAAACTCAAAAGTTTTGTTGTTGATATTTTCTGTCAAAATCATCGAAAGATGAAAAATATAATAGGCAAGAAAAATTATGGGGAGTACAGAAACCCTCCTCCAACTCAGCTTTTCTCCCCTTTCAAAATAATTTCCCTCCCAAGTGAGCCATATCTTTTTATTTTTGATAAAAACAAGGACCAAATAAGCAAAGCTTAAAAGTCCTATCAGACGATAAACCAAAACCACAACAGCCACAGGAGCTGAATATTCCACCCCTTCGGGCAAAATATCAGAAAAGACCAAGCTGGATAAACCTATAAAAAGAAGCATCAGAGCTAGGGCCTTCAGCATATTATTCTTTTTCATTATTACATTTCCTTTACAATATGAAATCGATTATAACATGCTCTCTGGTATTTACATAGGATTACGCAAATTTTTATGCTCTGCAAATAATTTTGAAAAACACACACAGATTTTGACGTTTTTTTCTTCTACATAAAGACAAAACAAAAGATGCCCTGCATAAGGCATCCTCAAACTTTATTTACCTCCAAACACCAAACGTTCACGTCTATCGTTGGCAATAGGCTCCACATCACTCACTTTATTAATGATGGCTGAAGCAATCTCTTCCTGAATAATTCCAACCTCAGCCAGCCAGGCCGCATAACCAATAAGTGTCGTAAAAATGCTCATGTAGTCCATTATCGCGTACCGCTCTTTGCTGGCAAACTCGTCCAAGATGTGCGCCGCAAAAGAATTTCCCGTCATTTGCGAAACTGGTAACATGTACTTGGCATACCACTCAAAGATGAAGAAAGACTTGCTTGATAATATGCATGCTACTTGTATTATTTGTTTTTCAATCCAACTAATTCCCGTTGCTTGCGATTGGCATCATCTGCAAAAAACTTAAAGACGGTTTTAACTTCCTTAGCTGTTGCCTCACTTGAAAGTTTTCCAAGGCTTGAACCGTATTTTTTAGCAATTTCTTTTACTTTTTCTTTTTCAGTCATTTAATTTTTCCTCCAATTCTTCGTGAGTATAATTTTGAGTGAGAATGAGTTCAACATTCTCTGCATCAAAATGGACATCAGCAACATCATTATTAAAATCTTTTAAAACAATATTTAATTCAATATCCGGATACTTAGCCTTTGCCTTTATAATATTTTCTCTTGCTTTGAAAAATGCATGGACGAAAGTTGATTTAGGAACAACACGTCCTTCAACTTCTTCACGCTTTTTAGTAAAATCCCATGCAATCAATGGCTCTTGATACACATAAAATATTAATGTCTTAAAATTATTTTTTAGAGCCCTTTTAATATTATTATTAGAACTTCTCAAAGCAAACGTTGCATCCAAAATAAATGAATATCCATGTTCAATCATATATTTAAATGCTTGTTCTACCAACCATGAAGCAGCTTTTTGAAATTCACTTGAATTCTTTCCGTTATAACTAGGAAATTTTGAGCGAAAATAATCCGCATCAATTACAACGTAATCTGGATAAATGGATGCAACAGAAGCTGCAACTTCGCTTTTACCTGCACCAGGACTCCCAGCCATAAACACAGCAGTTTTATCTTCAAGTCGTTTTTTATTGGCTACAATGTCAGAAATTAATTGATTTTTATGTGTTTTTGCATAATCTAAGTGAACATCAAACTGCTCCCCCATTCCCACTTCCCCCGATTTCTTGATATGTCTATCTTAACATATTTTTTAAAGTCTGACTTCTAAATTATTGCAGAAAAGATCTTCACGAATATCCTCAGGAGAGTAAATAGATTAACGTATCATATTATTGAATCCAATGCTGCTTGAATTTCCAAAATGCCTCTTTTCTATAAAAACATTCTGAATAAAAACCCCAAAGTCTACAAGTTTGTTTCTTGCTCCTTATCCTACATATGGATTAAAAACTATTTTTTCAGTTTGCTTCCTCCACAAAGATGGATACAGAAGGTTTAGGAGGATAGTCACTATAATATAAACATAGTCTAGCATAATATGTTCTTCTATAATTTCAACTTAGAATTTCATGTTCCAGAGAATGATGCGGCTTTAACTCAGCAGTTGGTTAATCATATTTTCTTGCATAAGATGACCCTCCACAAGAGAAACTAAAAGGCATGACAACCTTAGAAATTCGGAAGGCATGCCTTATTGAGAATTTTAGAGAAACTTTTTACCGTTTATTTCCATCAGGGCTTGAAAGTCCTCAAACTTATTTACCTCCAAACACCAAACGTTCACGTCTATCGTTGGCAATAGCCTCCACATCACTCACTTTATTAATGATGGCTGAAGCAATTTCTTCTTGAATAATTCCAACCTCAGCCAGCCAGGCCGCATAACCAATAAGTGTCGTAAAAATGCTCATATAGTCCATTATCGCGTACCGCTCTTTGCTGGCAAACTCGTCCAAGATGTGCGCCGCAAAAGAATTTCCCGTCATTTGCGAAACTGGTAACATGTACTTGGCATACCACTCAAAGATGAAGACTGGCAAAATTTGCTTCACCCTTTCTTCCATATCCTTATCCTGATAGTTAGGCACCCCTTCTTCCAAATACTGCGCCACCAAAAGTTGATGCTTTTCAGCTGTCGCAGGTACAAATTTCCGTTTTTTCATGCTCTTAGTTTGGAATTGCGCCGCATCTTCTGCTTCAACAGCTTCAACAACATTTTTTGAGAAATCCTCTAAAATTGCTTTACTTTCAGGACGAAAGACAATCCTTGACTTGCCATATGATTTATAAGTGATGCTGATAGGGGGAAGTTTTTTAGTCTGATGCTCCAAGTTGTAGTTCATCGTCCACTGATCCACACTTTGGTTAAAAGCCTCAACTAAATCTTTCATTGCAAGCTTTACTGGAAATTGTAGACGTTTCATCCAAGATTCTAAGAGCTTGATAGCTAGTAACAAGCGGTGAGCTGCAGTCTCAAAGCCAATTCTAAGCGCATACATAGACGTATATTCATATTTCAAAACATCCAGTGGTGAAAAGAAAGCATTGGGATCCATCAAGTCCTCCATGATTCTTGATAAGCTTGAAAAAATTACAAACTGTTCTCGTGGATCGGTTATATCAAACTCTTCGATAAGTACTTTAGCACTGGCATGATGAATCACAGCACGTGGCGTATGAAACATCATTTCATGATAGTGCACTTCCTCATCTTCTTCCAAGTAAGAACCATAATCTTCTTCAAATCTACCTTTAGAAATGGAGTCACGCACGGACATCAACTCATTGTGCGTAGTCATAAAAGTATCAATCATGGGTTTAAAAGCAGTTTCATCACCAGAAATATTTTTAGCAAAACCTCGTTCTTTAAGCACCATCACTATGTGAATGCCGAGTTGTATACTGTCTGTAACCTTTTGAATGTCCGTGTCGTCTAGCAATTCAGTAAATGTAAAAGAAGCAACTGCCGTAAAGCTATCCATATCCATTTTATCCAAGGTAAGTAAGGTTAATGCATAATGATAGGTCACAAGTTCTTCAGTATATTCAGCCACTTCTTCTGCATCTAAAGCCCTATAATTATAGTCAGAATAAGTTTCAAAAGCCCTTTTAGCAATTTGTTTAGCCATTTTCTGGTCTTTTTTCATTTGACCAGGGCGGAAAACTTTTTCCCTGTGCTTGAAGTCTTCAAAACCAAGTATTGTTTCACGGAACTCTTGCAACTCTTTATCTGTATAATATATTTTCATGCCCTCTCCAAAATCACTTTGTCATTCATTACCTGTCTTGAACGACCATACTTGTTCTTTGTGTCACCTTCATTTTAAAATTTTTTATATTAAAATCAAAATAATTTACTTTAAATCAATACTATAAAAAGTTGCTAGAAGTAAAACTATGGAGTAATTAATACTGCTACTTTGCTGTAAAAGAATCAAAAAAGTGCTCCTTGAAGTCAAAATGGAGAAAAAGGAAAATCACTCAATTTTTTCACGAAAGCATAGCGTGGTTGAGTGACTTTTCCTTGATGAATTCTGGTTTATTTTGAATAAATTTAAACTTTTGTTCTAACTCTATATTTTTATTTTTTTACAATCATTTTGATGGCTTGATTAATTTTTTCCTCATGCAGTTCAGAATCCTCGCTTAAAAGGCAGTTCTTTAGATTTTCCGCAACAATCAGCCCAATCAAGTTGTCCAAACTTGAACGTACCGCAGTTAACTGAGTAACCACATCTATACAGTCTTTCTCACTCTCCATCATACGTAAAACGCCTTGGAGCTGTCCTTCTGCACGCTTCAAACGATTCATCATTTTTTTATCATACTTGTCCATAAAATCCCCCAAAAATTCCTGCTTTATGCTTTAGTAGTATATTTTAAAAAATCAAATGAAAAGTTGCATGTTTGCTTTTTCGCTGTCTCCTATAAATGTAGCAACACCACCATATTCAACAAAATCATAAAGTTCTTCCTTTTCGATTCCCATCAAGTCCATACTCATGGTACAAGCGACAAATTTCACTCCAAGATTATGGGCTTGCTCAATCAAGTCAGGCAGGCTGTCCACATTTTTCTGCTTCATGATGGACTTAATCATCCCTGTACCCATACCTCCCATGTTCATTTTAGAAATTTTGAGTTTGTCGGCCCCATTCGGTAACATCATATCAAACATTTTGGCCATGCCTGATTTTTGGACTTTCTTTTTCTTCAAGACCGAAAGCCCCCAGAAAGTGAAGAAGAGCGTGACATTTTTGCCATAAGCAGCAGCACCTGTCGCAATAATCATCGAGGCTAAGGCCTTATCCAAATCACCTGAGAAAACAACCATGGTCGCACCATCTTTGGTTTCAGTTAAGACAGCTTCCTCTGGTAAAGTGGGAGACTTTACAGTTGACGCACTTGCACCTTTAACAAGGGTTGCGACGACCTTATTTCCTTGAATTTTATTCTCTAACACTGTATTTCCAGTATTTTTCGCCCAAGCTTCGACATCCGCAGAAAAGCCAAAATCACTGGCTTGAACTTCTAACCTCTGACCCTCTTGCATTTTATCCATGCTTTCCTTAACCTTCAAAATAGGTCCAGGGCATTGTAAACCACAGGCATCAACTTCAATCAAGTCACTTGCTGGAGCGTGTGTGTCTGTTTTTCTCCATGCCCTATCAGTCGGCTTTATATCAATCTGACGTAATTCATACCTTGCATGTTTATAGGTTTTATAACCCCCATCAAGGTTCTTAACTTCATAGCCAGCCTGCATTAAAATGCGTGCTTCGTTATAACCGCGGTGTCCTACTTGGCAGTAAACATAAATGGTTTGATTTTTAGGAATCTCACTTAGACGGTCACGAATCTGATTAAGCGGTATTTGTTGACTGTTTTCTAGGGCCCCTGTCGCCAGTTCAAAGTCTTCACGGACATCTAGGAAATAGGCACCAGCAGCCAACAAGTCGTCAACTTCTGACCACTGGAAAGTCCGCACTTTGTTATTTATCATATTATCAACGGTATAACCAAGCATGTTGACAGGATCTTTAGCAGATGAATACGGCGGCGCGTAAGCCAGTTCGATAGAGGCAAGCTCTGTTGCCTTTGCACCAAAACGCATAGCTGTTGATATAACATCGATCCGTTTTTCCACCCCTTCTGTTCCCACGGCCTGAGCGCCTAGTATTTTTCCATCTGGCGCAAAAAAAAGTTTCAAAGCAATCGGAGCCGCTCCCGGATAATAACCTGCGTGTGAGTTGGGATGAATATGTACAGCATGGTATTCGATACCATGATGTTGTAATAAACGCTCGCTATTTCCAGTGCCTGCTGCGGTCAACTCAAATATCTTAGCTACAGATGTGCCCTGCGTGCCTGGATATGCTGCTGGTATACCGTTGATAATATCGGCAACTAAACGCCCTTGGCGGTTGGCTGGCCATGCTAAAGGAATATTTGTCGGATGACCATTGACCGCATCGACTACTTCAATCACATCCCCTATAGCATAGATATCTTGAAAGCTTGTTTCAAGTTGCTTGTTGACTTTAATGGCGCCTTTGAAGCCCAGTTCAACTCCTGCTTCTTTTGCCAGCGTATTTTCAGGAAGAACACCGATAGATAGAATCGTCATGTCCGTTGAAAGAACTTTACCACTGGTCAAGAGCAACTCTCGGCCCTCTTGGCGAAATTCTTTCAAGCCGTCATTCAAGATAAGATTTACTCCATGCATATTGATTTGGGCATGCAGCATTTGCGCCATTTCAAAGTCAATATTTGGCATAACTTGGGGTGCCATCTCAACCAGCTGGACTTTGATACCGAGCTCCACCAAGTTTTCCATCATCTCAAGACCGATAAAACCACCACCGATTACGGTTGCCGTCTGAACTTCATTCTCCTGAATAAAAGCTTTAACCAAGTCCATGTCGGGGATATTACGCAGGCTAAAAACATTCTTTGCATTGTCTAATCCCTCAATCGGTGGCACAATGGCTTTAGCCCCCGTTGAAATAATGAGTTTGTCAAAAGTTTCCTGATAAGTTTCGCCTGTCTGATGATTGAGCACACTGACCGACTTTTCCTTGGGATTGATGGCTGTCACTTCTGAAAAGTTGCGTACATCAAGTCCATATTGCTTATTCATGCCTTCAACGGTTTGCAAGAGCAGATCATCCCGTTCTTTAATGACTTCACCAACATGATAAGGTAAACCACAGTTAGCAAAGGAGATGTACTCTCCTTTTTCAAAAAGAATGATTTCATCGTCTTCATTGAGGCGACGGAGACGAGTCGCGGCCGTTGCGCCACCAGCAACACCACCAATGATCAAATATTTTTTTCCCATCTTTATACCGTTTTCCCTCTCCAAGCCATCATGCCGCCCTTAACATTGGTCACATCAAAGCCCTTTTTCTCCAATGTCTTATAGGCTTTTTTCGAACGTGCACCAGACTGGCAAATGACATAAACCTTAGTATTTGCCGGAGCTGTAAAAGTTTCGATTTGGCCCACGGGAAGATTTCTACTTCCTTTTATATGCCCTCTTGCGTATTCACCGGGCTCTCGTACATCAAGCACCTGTGTTTTATTTTCCTTAAGTTTCTCTGTGAGTTCATCCGCTGAGATTGAGCGGATTTTTCCAAAACCAAACATGCTTCATTCCTCCCTTGCTAAACAGCCTGTCCAAGCTGAAGTTCCACCAAGTACATTAGTCACATCAAGTCCCTTGGCCTCCAAAAATTCGCAGGCACGCTCAGATCGTGCACCAGACTGGCAGATAATATAGCTGCCATTTTTAATTTCGGAAAAGCGTTCTGTTAACTGACTCAGGGGAATATTTTTAGCTGTTGGCACAAAACCAGCTGTATACTCATAGCTTTCGCGGACATCGATCAAAGGCCTATCCTTAAGTAGGGCTTCATTAAGTTCTTGGACTGTAGCAGTTTTCATTTTCTCTCTCCTAAAGATTTTGATAAACCCATTATATACCCTATAGGGTATATTGTCAAATGAGACAACTTTGCAGAACGCCACTGATTTGCCACTGGTTCGGCGTTTTATGTCCCCCTTGAAAAAGAAATTGCTGTAAAAGAAAATGAACCAAAAATTTCTGTTCTCTTGGTTCATTTTCATTGCTTTTATTGATGGATGATAAGAGCGGGGCGGACGCCGCCATTGGCATTGCTACCGTCTACTCTAAAAGTGCCAAGCAGCCGACCAGGGGTGGTAGGCCAACCCACATCCCAAGCACGGCCTGAAGCACCAGGGGTACGCAGCCACCACCAGCTGTTACGTCCACCGACACGTGCCGCATGGTTTCGGAATGCCCTTTCATCAGTAGACAAGTGAACAACATCTGCCAGTGAAAGCGCAAAGGCTTGACGTGTTGAACCTCCAATTGTAGTTCTATCTGCTCTGACCTCATTAAATCTTTCTTCTTCCCATTCTGCTGGTATCCAACGATCACCAATCCAAGGTGCAACTGCCGCATCCTCAATAGCAGGAACTTCTGCTGGAATAGAAACAGGTTGCACTATAGCCTGAACAGCTGGCGTAAGATCATCATAGAAATCCTCTAAAACAGTCGGTTGATCATTAAAGGTCGTATTGCGTATCGCCTCATTCCGGATAATCATATGATTACCAGAACCCATGTTTTCAAGGTAGCGGTACTGCTCCCCGGCCATGGTAAAGATACGCCCCGGACGCATGGTCGAAAAGTCAAAAGCATCCGGTGCACTGTCTTCGTTAGGCAATGGGTTCGGTCCGTCATCATACATCACCCCGTTCTGGATACCACGGAGGAATTCTTCTAACTCCGCATGGTGTTGCTCCCCGTCATTGAGGAACTCCTCATGCTGGTCAGGGCTCACCAGCCCACTCTCGACATGAATCCCATAGTAGTAAAAGCCGTTAAAGACCTTGTCCTCAATGGCAGCTGTCATCTCCGCTGCATCAAGCAGGTAAGAGCTCGCTTGCTCACTGTCCAGTCTGTTGGCCCAGTAAGCCCAACCTGTGTTGTGGTCAACCACCCAGAAGTTGCTTATCTTGTCTTCGTTAGGCAAGTTGCTCCACTGGTTCATGGTCATTGGCGCACGGTCTTGTTGTAAGTTTTGAGCAGTTTGGTTGGTCACTTCTTCTCCCGGCCAGATTGGACCACTGTTGTCAAAGTCTTCACCTGCTGACCAGTAGGCATCAATTCCATCTCCCGGATGTGTCGCGCCGTCTGTGACCGCATCTGTAGCACCGTTCCCTTCGATCCAGTCCCGCGCATGACCTGCCGCTGCTGTTCTCTGGTCGAGGTTGTCATGGTTGAAGGTCGGCATATACCATGGGGCATCTTGACCGGAACGTTCCCAACCAAAGATGAGGTTGGCGTACTGGTCGAAGGCATTTGAGGCATTGGTGTTTTCACGGTCGGTGATGTCGTTTGCGCTGGGAATCCATGTGGTCCAGTTTTCTACATCGTCACGGCTGGTTCCTGCCACTAGGGGTGTGAAGTCCGTTTCGTCACGTTGTCGGGTTTCGAGGAACTCGGACAGGCGTATCCGTGCCATGATTGGCCGCTCCCCATAGTTTTCCACGAAGACGTCCTTGTTTTCGGTGTCTCGGTTGTAGTAGTCGTGGACACGGCCACCGACATTGATGTCCACTTCATTCAACCGGTCATTGATGGCCCGTTGGTTGAAGGCTTGGAAGGCGAAGGTGCCGCCTACTGCGAGTAGCAAGAGCGACAGGAGTGCGAGGTTGCGCAGCCGCCGCTGTTTTTTCTTTTCTGGTGTCATAAACTCCTCCTTTGGCGTAACATTTACTTTTGGATTTTCATTACATATACATTTCTAATGTTACGTTTACTTTCTGAGTCTATAGTATAAAAAAAGGTCAAATGAAATGAGTGTTTGATGAGAAAAAATAGGCGTTCAGTAATCTTATCGACTCAAAAAAGCATCAGATCTACTCCATCTGACGCCAACAAGGAAAAGGCAAGAAAGTTTACAAGAACTGTTTAGTATGCCTATCATGATTCTTTAAAGCTACCCCACATTTCTTTTCAGCGAATGCTCAACTAAAATTCGTCGGCACCATACATTACCAGAGCAATTCCGATGATGGATAAGAGCAGCGATAAAAAACCATTCGAAAAATAACCGTTAAGAAGACATATAGCGATACCCAAATATAAACTAGCTTTTTTCATTAAAATCTCCTCTCTTAAACCTAAGTTTATCCCTGAAAAATCCAGAACAAACCAGAATTATATATGAAATTCTAACAAATTAGAATATGTTCCACAAGCAAAAAATTCACGTTAAAAAACGTGAACTTCTCTTTCAATATAGTGTTAGATTGAGTCAGGCTGGTATTTCATTTTAGGTACGCGGCACATGATTAAACCAAAGCTTTACGCTTGAGCCTCTAGAACAATTTTCAGAGGCAAGAATGCTCAACTATTTTCTTTGTGCCAAACGATGTTTGAACCAGAGCATCATCGCAGTGAACACAGCAGCAAAACCAAGAGCTAGGAAGACGATATTTACTGCCTCACCTGTTGCTGGTAAACTTTCTGTTGGTTTTCTTTCACTGCTTTCTGGGACTTTCTCATCTTTGGCTGTCACACGTGTATTTACATTATCTAAGGTTCTCAACCTGTAGTTATGCGCATCCGCACCCGCTAAACTAAAGATTTGTGCCATTTGTTCTGGTGTCAAGTCATGAATCAAGACACCTTCACCAACTTCCGCGCTGGCATTTACCCCATCCAGACTATGATTGCCTGACAGCAGATGTTGGAAATCTGTATTGGCATTAAGTCTCACTTCATCGCCTGAGATAACTCCCGGCATTTCTGCACGTGTCACTCCATGGTCAAAGGCTAGGGCTGTCCAATCTTCAGAAGTCAGTCGAGAATTTTGTAAATTCATCCTTGCTTGACCGTTATACTGGCGCTCTAGCCAAACTTTACCCGTATAAAGTAAGGGACGAGGCGTAATCTCATAGTCTGCCTGTGCAGTCAGTCTCCCGGGGAAGTTTCCTGAATCTTGGCGATGTCCTGTAGAAGTTTGCAGAGGTGTGAGTTTGGAGATAGCCCGAATTTCATGTAGAGCCACGTCATCTGCCAGAACCAAGTTGTTTTCAAGGTTTAAGGGTTGCCCATTCAGGCTATAGTCAAACTCGTTGATCTGTGCGTACTCAGCGGTAAATAAACTCTTGCTGTCTCGGACAACTTCCTCTCCATCGTACATTTTTGTCTCTTTATCTGTACCAGCGATGCTGTAGTGCGGGAATGTGTCCTCCTCTGGACCAAAGCCAAGAACAGGCCAGTGCTGGATAGAACTAGCGACTTGTTCAGGATTCCTTGAAACAGTCGACCACTTCCAAGCTGTTCCCATGGCCCAAGTTAAGTTAGCATAGGAATTTTCCATGCGCAACTCACGTGCAGAAGCTAGACCGCCGTCTTTTTCACCAGCATTATTGATGTGACGGTCTAGAACCTCACCATTGACTTTCATGTAATCCCAACGATAGACATCGGACATCTTGATATGACTTGCATTGCCGGCAACTCCACCGACTTCCCCTGTACCGGTTACTTGACCTATAGCTACAGCATTGCTGAGAGTCGCTGCAAAGTCTGAGCCACCAATAAGGCCGCCAACATTGGAAGCACCTGTCACATCACCTGAAGCATAGGCATTGACGACGGTCGTACCGTAGCTGCCTGGAGAAAAAGAGGTTGGTGACATTGAACCGATCAAACCACCGACATTGTTTCCTGTTGCTGTAACATTACCAATGGCGTACGCATCGTTGACTTGGCTAAGCTGTGTAGAACCATAGGAGTTACCGATGAGACCACCAGCATTATTGGCAGCCATTACATTCCCTTTTGCCCAGTTACGTGAAAGGGTGGAGTTCTCCAAGCGACCAATCAAACCGCCAACCTGACTTTGGGCGGTGACATTTCCAGTTGCATAGTTTTGCTCCAAGATAGAACCTGTCCCCGCTTGACCGACCAAGCCACCAACTTGATAGCCTTCTTCGTAACTGCCAGAAGTTGGTGCTCCGACATTCCCTGTCGCAAAGTTGTTCATCGTTGTCGTATGAGCTGTACGCCCAATCAAGCCACCGATATAGTTGCCACGTCCTGTAACAGCACCTGAGGCCCAGCTATTGCTTACAGTCGTCCGCTCAGTAGACCCGGTAGATGCTGGACCTGTAGCTCCAATCAATCCTGCAACATAGTCTTGTCCACTGACTCTACCTGTTGCTCTGCTTTGTTCAACAAGCGACTCACTATTACGTCCAATAAGTCCTCCGGCATATTTCCCTGCAATATCTGCTTGGTCCTGCGCAGTCGACGTATCATAGGCAGACACCACTGCTGATGCGCTTGTATTTTTCACATCTGCATAGCGATTGTTCCCAATCAAGCCACCAACATCATTGAGTCCTTCAACGGAGTTACTTGAACTATAGTGACTGTTCTCTACTACTTTGCCTTCAGCAGCGTTAAAACCGATAAGACCGCCAGCATGTTGTCCTGCACTTGAAACCCTGCCTGTAGCGCTACTCCCGATGACATTACCGCCGACACGTCCTGTTGTACTGCCACCAATGTCTCCATTTTGTCCGATGAGGCCGCCGACACGCTCAGAAAGTTGATCTGTACCTTGGCCTGTCCCACTTACATTGCCAGTAGCCGATGAGTAAAGCACTTGACCACGGTTATTATCAAGTCCTTCACCAGCATGGCTACTGATATTCTCACCAATCAAGCCACCTGTCGCAAAAGCAAGATTACTTACAGTTGTGCTCGATGAACTGCCAATAATATTCGCGCGTTCATTAAAACCGATAAGACCGCCGACACGGAAAGAACCAGATGTACTATCCCCAGGATCTATGACTGTGGTGCCGTGAACACTTCCTGAGGAAACTGTGTTTGTGATGGTTGAAGCACCCGGATGCGCAAGGTCTTCTTGATTGTGTCCAATCAAGCCACCAATATATCTTCCAGCTCCGCTGACAGTGACATTTGCACTGCTGTCTGTCACCCTCGTGTCACGACTGAGGCCAATAAGACCGCCGATTTCCGAATCTGTACCAGTAACAGTGCCTGATACATGAACGTTAGTCACTTGGCTACCTGTTGCGCGTCCTGCTAAAATGCCAAGCTCTGTTGAGCCTAAAACAACTGCAGCTTCAATCGTAAGATTTGTAAAACTGCCATTCTCTGCAATTCCAAAAAGCCCTAGATAAGAGGTAGAATTTACCGATAAATTACTGATGGTCTGATTATTTCCATCAAAATGTCCTCTAAAATATCCCGCACTACTGTCCCCTATTGGTGTCCAAGGTGCCGTGAGCGCAAAACTGGCTGTCAGTTTATAATAGATTCCCTCTGTACCACTATTCGGTAAATCATTTCGAATCTGATTGAGCTGAATTTCATTTGCAATCTGATAGGGATCTGTTTCAGTCCCTGTACCAGCAGCATAGGACAATGTTTCGATTGCCTCTGTTGTTGCTGCCTGGCTCTCTTCTGCATCCTCTTTCACTTTTGGAACAGCTGCCGCACTTTCTGTTTCAGCTTCTACACCTTTTTCCTCCTCAGCTTGCGCATTATCATCTTGTTCTATTCGCTCTGCACCTTCATTTTGCACTTGATTTTGTAGTATATCTTGACCTGTTGCAAATACAGATACTGTTTGTCCTAAGATTAATGTTGTCAAAAGCAAGCCTGACAAAATTTTTTCTTTTTTCATTTCAACTCCTATTCCAAATCATTCACTTCTCAAAGATTTCATACTTTACAAAATGATATCAAAAAACCTCTTATTTATCAAAAAGATTTTTTGACAATCGCGAAAGTAAAAATTCAACGCTAAAAATACAACGGCTGATAACCATTGTATTTTGTCATTCAGAATCTTAAAGTGAGGGAGCGAAAACTATCCCTCTGAGTGAAGTATTTCATAAGTCATCTGCAAAACTTCATCAGTATATTTTGGAAGTTCTTTATAAACTTTGATCAATTTCTCATAAATCTCAACATTTTCAGCTTTTGGTGTAAATACATTTTTGACTTTTACCATTTTTTCAACGGCTTGTTCATAGTCAGCATAAACACCCAAGCCAACAGCAGTATTGATGGCTGCGCCAAGACCTGCAGAACCATTAATTACGTTACGTTTAGCCGGTACATTAAAGACATCCGCAAAAATTTGCATGAACAGGTCCGAATTTGAGCCACCACCTACGATAACAATTTCTTTGAGATTTTTTCCAAGCTCTTTTGTCATGCCATCACAGTTATTTTTCATCGTGTAGGCAATGCCTTCCAAAATTGAGCGATACATATAGCGATAATCATGATGCGCATTAAAACCAAGCATAATCCCGCGTTTGAAAGGTTCCCATGGGTTGGCTAACCAATCCAAAATAGTCATCAGTCCTTCTGATCCTGCAGGAACTTCTTCAGCCTTAATATTAAGATACTCTTCTTCTAAGATGTCCATATAATTTGAGCGCAAGGATAATTCTTGACCCAAAAGATTTTTAAACCAACTCACTGTCCACATTCCTCGGCGAATACCGTAACTTTCGAGGATGTATTTCTTAGGCACGGAGGACATGATCCCCCAATAAGCCGAAGCATCTACAGGTGCCATCTCATCTGATGCGACCATAGCTGTAATATAGGTTCCCAAGGAAATGACTGCCGTACCTTCATGTAAAAGTCCTGCACCCAGTCCTTCAACCGCCTTGTCTGATGTTGTGGCAACTACAGGTATCCCAGCTGGAATGCCTGTTAACTTACTTGCTTCTTCGGTTATATTGCCCAAAACATCACCGGGACGAACGGCCTCCAGTAACATTTCACGAGGAATGTTAAAAGTTTTTAAAACTTCTGGGTCGGTGCTCCAATCCCAAGTCTCATAATCCACAGGCCATTGACCAAAGTTATTGCCTATATTATCCTTAAATTCACCTGTTAAGCGATGGGTCAGATAACCGTCTGTAGAAGTTACGTATGCGGCCTCAGGAACATCGTGTTGATAGGGCGTTGAAGTTCTCTTGTCCATCCAAGAAATAACATTAGCAGCAAGGGAGCCATCTTTTTTCATCAAGACACGGCAGCAGCGAATAGAGCCTAGACCAACGCCGATAATGTCTTTGGAATCATATTGAAATTTTTCCATAGCTTTTTTACTTGCGGCGCAGATGGATTCCCAGATGTCATCACCCGGGTGTTCAACAAGTGTATTTTCACCAAGCTTCATAGGACGAAGTTCTTCTTTTCCTTCAACAATAAGATTCCCTTCGATATCAAAAATGGCTATTTTTGAACTTTGCGAACCAGAATCAATGCCAATAATATATTTCATTTTATTTTTCTTTCTAGAGTGAAATAAAAATTGCAGGAGGTGTAACTTTGACACGCCTTGCAATTTTATTTTTCAATACTGTATCAATCAATTTGTGATTAGCGTACGAGCCAGCCACCATCAACTGCCAGCGTGTGACCATTTACAAAATGAGAAGCTTCTGATGCTAAGAAAACTGTAGCTCCCATCAAGTCAGCCACATCTCCCCAACGTCCTTCTGGTGTATGTCCAACAATCCACTTGCTGCGCTCTGGATCTTCAACAGAGGCTGCCGCTGCTTTAGTTTTAAAATATCCTGGCGCGATTGCATTAACTTGGATATTGTGCATTGCCAACTCGTCACAATATGCTTTCGTCAGTCCAACAATACCATGTTTTGATGCGGCATAGGCAGGCGCTCCTTGTCCGCCAAGGAATGAAAAGAGAGAAGCGATATTAATGATTTTACCACTCTTTTGAGGAACCATGAATTTAGCTGCTTCATGACTCATATAAAAGGCAGCATTCAAGTTGACCGCAATCGTTGGGTCCCATTTTTTGGCATCATAGCTCAAAACGTCATCAATAGGACAGATACCCGCACAGTTAACCAAAATATCAATTGAACCAAATACTTCAACACATTTTTCAACCACTTCACGCGCTGTATCTTCTTTCGTCAAGTCAGCAAACATATAAAATGTCTTTACACCACGCGCTTCAAGTGTTTGAGCAAATTCCTTATCTTCTGGGTCAACACCAGCCATGAAGATATTTGCACCAGCTTCAGCCAAAGCCGTTGAGAAAGCCTGTCCTAAACCAGTGTTCCCGCCTGTGATGATGGCATTTTTCCCTTTGATAGAGAACATGTCCATTTTAAAATCTGAGATTTCCATTTTTAATTTCCTTTCACGCCCTAAGCGTTTTCTTTTATTTTTTTGTTTAATTTTTGAGCAAAATCAGCTGCATCACCTTCAACAACTATGGTTGACAGTGCTGATATGGGAGCAAGTTTGTTCGTGTTTACCGAAATAATATGTTTCACATCCCTTAGCCCCGCAACATGATGCACTGTCCCATGAATGCCAAAGGCCATATAAAGATCTGGGCTGACAATTTTTCCTGACTGTCCCACTTGTATATCCCGAAGAGCAACACCTGCATCAACAAGTTTCTTCGAGGCAGCTAACTCCCCATTTAAAGTGTCAGAAAGTACCGATAATAGAGCAAATTCTTTTTCAATACCACCACCACCGGAAATTAAAACCTTACTTTTTGTAATATCGGCATGAGGATTTGATTGAGACTTTGCGATGACTTTAAGCGATGACTTTTCTTTACAAGAACTTTGCATGCTTAGCTTTTCAGGTATTTTGTCCGAATCGTTTTTTCGAAAAACATCTGGACGAACACTAGCCATGATAGGGCTTGTACGACACACAATATTTGCCATGCGATTCCCTTGAAAAGCCGGACGAATCAAGTGCCGCTCTCCTTTTAAAATTGCCGCATCTGTTATTTCAGCAGTCAAACCTGTTTTTAATTTCATGGCCAAACGGGGAGCAAGCATTTTGCCCAAACTGTTGGCCAAAATTAGAATACAGTCAAATTGAAATTGCTGCTGCACTTCCGCAAGAAAAGCTGACACTTGCCTCGCATCATAGAGATTAACTGTTGCGCCAGCAATATCTATTAACTTATCAATCCCTGTTACTTGGGTTGAGCCCAAGTCAAAGCCAAGTCCATAGATTTCAACTTCCTCTGTTTCCTGTCGGAGCTTCTGCGCAACTGCGGTCAAAGCCAAGCACTTATCAAGATTGTTTTTATCCAAAAAGATTAAAGTCTTAAACATAGTCGTATTCCTTCAAAAATTGATAAACTTCTTCTATCCCTGTCTCATCAGCTTTGACATAGAGGCTTTCTCGCTTTTCATGAACAACAGCAATATCCTTTCTCACAAATGTTGGGGATCCCTTACGTCCCACCTCGTCTACTGAAAGTTGAAGTTCTTCATTACTTAATATTTGGAACTGAGAACCAACATCCTTCTCCATGTCCTCAAGACGCACAAAACCAAGTTTCATTCTCGGTTCTAAGCTCATGCTTAAGAGACACGGTGTCTTAGTTTGAAGGCTTAACACTTCTTGATCAAAGGCTGCATCAAAAAATACTGTTTCCGCATTGATTTCTTTCACGTTTAACACGTCAGAAAACTGATTTATCTGGAGTAACTCTGCAACTTGAGGGCCGATATGTCCTGTTGCACCATCTATTGTCTGCGTGCCAGAAAAAATATAATCAAAATTTTGTTTTTTTAAATATCTTGCCAAAACCATACTTGTAGCCAAGGAATCACTGCCTTGATAGACACGGTCACTCAGTAAAGTCGCCCGATCTGCGCCTAATCGCACTAAATTTTGCAGAGCAGCGCTTATCTTTTCTGGTCCCATCGAGAGAACTTCAATGTGAATTTCTGGATTTTCTGCCTTCATTTTTAGTGCATAAGCTAAGGCTGAAGCATCTTCGGGATTGAGAATTGCCTTCATCTTTTCTCTTTTCATGTTACCTGTTGTTCGGTCTACTTCAAAATTTGTTTTTTTATTGGGTTCTGGAACAAATTTCACAAGACAAATAATTTTCATTTCATCCAGCCTTTTTCAGATAATTATTTTTGATATTTTACGCCTTCTTGCACAGGATAGATATTACCAAAACTCATAATACCTTTTGGATCAAAGGTTTCTTTCAGTGCTTCGAGCATGTAAAAGGCAGATTCGTGCTCATCCTTGGTCCATTCATTACGGTATTTCCCAATACCGTGATGGTGACACATAGAACCGCCAAATTTAATCGCTTCTTCAACAATAATTTTTTGAATCGGATGGTGATAAACACGCAACTCATCTTCTGGTACACAGTTGATATCGTAATTGTATACGAAGTACATGTTTGTGCCATTGATATAACTGTGAGAAGAGTGACCACCAAGCATTGTAATATCATCTGCACGATCAAATTCTGTCCTGATACGGTGGATTACTGAATTATAAATATCAGTAATGTGCTCCCAATCTGCAGAAATTTCAGTTGTATAGCCATCGTGGCGGTCATGTTCGATCATACCTTGAACTTCATCATCGATTGTTTGTTGCGTCCAGTTCAAATTATTGAACCAATCTTCAATGAGTTTGCTATCTACTTGTTTATAAACGCCATCTTTGAATTTATCAACAGCTTCTTCAATCCCTTGACCAGTCGCTTCAACGATGCCTTTAGGTCCTTCCGCCATGAAAATCAAAACACATTTGTCTTCATAGAAATGATAGAAATGTTGACGTGCATCTTCTTCTGAGTAGGTACGTGCAACAGATGGACGATAACCGTTTGTCATTACTTCACGAAGCACTTTAACACCTGTATCAACATCGTTGACTAAGTAACCAAAGAATTTATTGTTTTCTGGTTGATACTTAAAGATTTTAATCGTCACTTCAGTGATGTAGCAAAGCGTCCCTTCATTACCAATAACAATATGGCGAATATCTGGACCACCCGCACGACGTGGCACATTCTTAATACGTGACACGTGGCCATTCGGGAAGACACATTCCAAACCAACGACCATATCTTCAATCCCGCCATAAAGTGTAGAAAATTGTCCAATGGAGCGAGTAGAAACTAAACCGCCGTACATGGCAACGGGCTTAGATTGTGGTGAGTGACCCGTTGTATATCCAATTTTTCTCAACTCATCTTCAAGATCTTGCAGTTTTACACCTGCTTGAACTGTTGCTTGATTGTTGTAGGGATCAATTTTGATAATCTTGTCCATGCGTGAGCCGTCAACAACAATGGCTAGATCTTTCCAGTTTTCTAAACCACCCTCTGTCGCTGTCTTACCTGCACGTGGAATCACGTTGATATCTTTTTCATTAGCATACATCAACAGTTCTTTGACTTCATCAGTGCTTTCTGGATAGACAATGGCTGCCGGCAATGGATTTTTTAACTTGCCTTTGGCTTTTTCATATTTACGATAACGGTCTGCTCCCGCATCATAGAGGGCATCATGTTCAGTCAAAATTTGACCTTCGCTGACGATATCTTTGAGTTCTGAGACAATGAGTTCTTTTTCTTTTACGAGTGCTTGTGTTTCCATAAGGTATAAATCTTCCATTCTATTTATTTGTAATTTTGTTTTTTTATTTTATTCTGCTGCTGCAGCAACTGTTTCAGTGTCTACAGCGTTATGCAAATCCTTATCACGTTTGATAACACGTGAGAGGATGAGTGACATCACAATACAGCCGACAGCCATTGCGATAGCATAGATAAAGGTCATATTAAAGCCAGATTTTCCTGGGTTGTTATCTAACCAACCACCAATCATTGTGTACATGAATACATCTGGTAAAAAACCTAAAGCGGAGACAATTCCTGAAACACGTCCTGTACGTGAAACAGGGATGCCCGCATCATCGATGATTGCAAAGTAGACTGAACGAATCAAGTAAATCGCAAACATACCACCGACAAAGTTACCCAATACCACGCCCAACAAGGCAACATCCTCTGGCAATACTAGAAACAAGTCATAAGAAAGTCCCGTGAGCGTTGCACCTGCGATTAAAACTTTGAGTCGAGAGCCAATCTTATCGGCAATAAAACCACCAGCAATACCACCAAAAGCTTGAATCAGATATCTGAATGCACCTAGAGTAGCGCCTCCAGCAGCTGACAAGCCATAAACATTAATCGCTAGCGTATTTACGTAGCCAAAGATACCGTACAAGCTATATCCAAAGAAGACGATTGCGACGAGCAACCAAACTCTTGGAAAAGCCAATTGTTTAAACATACCCAGTGTAACGTCTTTGATAGACTCTGAATTTTCTTCTGCCTTGGTGTCTTCAATAACAAACCAGTTGAGAATTCCGATGATACCTACAGCAATAGCACAAACACGAATCGCCCACTGTGTACCAACAACCTGATCTGCAAATCTTACAAACACAGCCGTCATCCCAAGCACGAGTAACCAATTCAGCATCCCGCGAAGACCTTCTTGCAGACCAAACAGGCGTCCTTGCTCTTCACTGCTTCCCAACATACGTGTTGCCTTAATCACTGCCGACCAATAGGTGATAATCGTTGTGACACCCATTAAGACGAAAATTAAACGCGCGGTGTTAAAAGAGGGAAATGTTGAAAACCACCATCCAAGGACAGCTGTCGCAAGGAAGGAAAATGTCAAAAGTTTTCTTGCTGAAAACTTGTCGGCTACAAGCCCGCCAATAAAATAAGATATGGTCGCCATAGTAGCGTAACCAGCCGAAAGCTCTCCCATCTGAGCATTGCTCAGATTCATAGCTTCTTGAATCGGAACATAGAATGTTTCACGGATGTAGGGAAGTTGGAAAATAATCCCTGCACCAGCAGCAAGCAGTAAGAGTGTCCCGTATTTTTTTATGAATGCTTTATCCATAAAGCTTTGTTCTCCTTAAGTTTTAAATTTAATTTGTGTGATTTAAAGTCATGATTAAGGTCCTTTCGACTTTACAAGGGTCATGTCTACTCCTCTCTCAAAAGAAATCAAAAAAGCAACACAAAAATAAGACGGTTAACGTTTTATTTTTGTGTTACTTTTCTCTACATTCTCTTAGTAACAAAAAATTATTAAATTCGCACCTTTTTGAAAGCGCTTTTATTTACAAGAATTATTTTACAACAATGTTACGTTTTTGTCAACAGAAAAGTATTATTTTAAATTTTTTTCTTTTTAGTTCCAGAAAAGGAATTTTGCAGTTGCTTTTCCACCCAGTTAATCAGCGCTTCAAAACCAAAAGCTATCAATGCACATAATAAAGCCCCCGTCAAGATGATTGATGTGCCACCTACAGTGTTAATTCCCCGCAATATAATATCTCCAAGTCCTCCTGCACCCACGAAAGAACCTATGGTTGTAGTTCCCACTGCTAAGACGAGGGCATTTTTCACACCCACTAAGAGAACTGGCAGGGCTAATGGAATTTGAACCATGAGGAGAATCTGAGTTTGAGTCATTCCCATGCCCTTTGCACTATCTAAATAAACAGCATTAACACTGTTCAAACCAGCAAAAGTATTTTTAACTATGGGAAGAAGAGAGTATAAGACAACTAAAATAACAACAGTTGTAGTTCCTAACCCAAAAAATATAAGGAGGAGTGTTAGCATTGCCATTGAGGGAACTGTTTGAACCGTATTTATAACAGTCATTACGAGGCCCTCCCATCTTCGATGTAGATGTATAGCTATTCCTAAGGGAAGGCCTATAATGATGCAAAAAGCAACACTTGTCAGAGCGAGATAAGCATGTGTGCCAAGCTGCTCCAAAAGATAAGAACTGTTCGTTGTAATATAAGAAAACCAGTTTTCAAAAAAAGCCCACATCATGTCTCCTCAAAATAATTGTGTTTTTCTAAGAAACGTTGTGCTACAATTTCTGGTTCAATAAGCTCTCCATCAGATTGGTAATTCAGCTCCTGCATCGTTTCTGTACTGATTTTTCCCTCTAATTTGCGAAGAACACTTGAAAGCTGAGGGTATTTTTCATAAAGTTCTTTATCAACAACAGGACTACAAGTATAAGGCGGGAAAAACTGACGGTCATCTTCAAGCATGACGAGCTCATGACTACTGATACGACCATCAGTGGAATAGCCCACAATGACGTCAAAGTTATCGGCATTTAAGGCATCATATAGCAGTCCCACCTGCATCGGAAAAACTTTTTTAAAGCTCATGTTATAGGCTTCTGTAAACGCTTGATAACCATCTCCTTCTCGCTCAAACCATCCGGAGTCCACACCCAGAGTCAAGTTTGAAGCATGTTTTTGTAAATCACTGACTTTCGAGAGCTGGTATTTTTCCGCTGTCTCCTTGGTCACCATAAAAGTAAACTCATTTGCAAAACCGTAACTTGGGTACCATTCTTGGTTGAACCTTTCGGAAAACTCATTTTGAACAACTTCCAGCGCTTGGTCTGCATCTTTTACAGTTTCTCTCCCCAATGTTGTCACAAGATCCGTCCCCGTGTAACGTACGGAAGAAATACCAAGCTCTCCCCGCTCCATGGCGACATGATTAACTTGGGCTGAGACAAGATTATTGAGAAACTTTACCTTATAGTCTGTATCATGTTCAAGGAGTTGAACAATCATATTCCCGATAATCTGGCTTTCAGAGGTAACACCTCCATTAACAGTTATAACATCAGAAGAATGCTCAGAAAAATTACGGTAAATCAAGAAACCAAAAAGTGTGGCAAAGAGGATGCCTGTAGCTGCTAGTTTTTTCATTTTATATATTCCTTTTCTCTAGAGTAAATTTATTCTCTAGGGCTTTCATTAGTAGATCAATAGATAAAGCAAGAGCTGTAACGGGAAGGGCCCCCATCAAAAGGAGGTCGATACGGTAAAGAGTCAGACCATTAAAAACAAAGTCTCCCAAGCCACCGCCACCAATGTAAGCAGCCAAGGTTGTCCAAGAAATAACGTAGACCACTGAAACACGGATACCAGCCATAATAATGCCTAGAGCCATGGGAAGTTCTACTTGGAGAAGTATCTGAAGGCTTGACATCCCCATACCTTTCGCAGCATCAGTATAGCTTTTGTCCACTGAGCTAATCCCAACAAAAGTATTTCTCAGTATGGGCAAGAGTGAGTAAAGAAAGAGGGCGATAATCGCAGAGAGTTTCCCAACGCCAAAAATAGGCAACATGAGTGATAAGAGCGCGAGTGAAGGAATGGTTTGTAAAAAACCGACCACATTCATCACTAATGGCGCTATCCGCTGAGCTTTGGAAAAAACTGCTCCTAAAGGAACTGCAAATAAGACGCCTAAGCCCACTGAAAGAGCAGAGATATACAAGTGCTCCCATACCTTATACAAAATCTGTAGTCCATAGTCAGATAAAAATTGATTCATACGATTCCTTAACTGAATTGATTATACAAAACATCTAAAAAGACTTGTTGACTGATAAGTCCTTTGGGATGCATTTCCTTGTCTACAACAAAAAGTTCTCGAACACGTTCATCCTTGAAATATTTTATCAGTTCCCTAAAAGTGGTATCCACTGTAACATAAGCATTTTCTTTATCCAGCAGCGCCTCATCTATTCTCTCTGAGGGAGAAAAAAGTTCGAGAAAATCACGTGAAATTTTTCCCTTAAAAATATTTTTCTCATCAATAACTGCTACAGTTCTCCTCTTGTGCTCAGCCATTAGGGATAATGCTTCGCTAACAGCACTGTTCATAGTGACCGAAATCACGCGCTCTTCCATAATTTCTTCAGCAAAAAGTGTAGAGATTTCAGTTTTTTGACTTGATGAAAATAGTGATTTCACAAACTCATTTGCAGGCTTTTCTAAAATATCGACAGGTTTAGCAAACTGGATGACTTCTCCTTGCTTCATCACAATGATACGGTCCGCGAGCATCAAGGCTTCATCCATATCATGCGTAACCAAAACAATCGTTTTTTGCATTTCTCTGTGCAATTTTTTTACCAAGTCCTGCAAAGATTTGCGCGTGATAGGATCGAGTGCTCCGAAAGGTTCATCCATAAGAATGATGTTTTGCGAAGCGGCAAGTGCTCGAATAACACCTATTCGCTGTTGTTGCCCACCTGAGAGACTCTCTGGCTTCCGCTCAAGATAGTCAACGGGCAAGTCCACCTTAGCAATCAAATGCTCTGCGACACCCTTTTTTTGCTCACTTGTCCACTTCAACAGCTTAGGCACCAACATGATATTTTCGCGAATCGTCATATGTGGAAAAAGTCCAATATTCTGGATGACATAGCCAATTTTTCTGCGAAGTTGCACCTCGTTGAGTTGCTGGATATCTTCACCATTGATACGAATAATACCACTCGTTGGTTCATTCATTCGATTAATCATGCGTGTCATTGTCGTCTTCCCGCTTCCGCTTGTACCAATGACACAGATAAGTTCGCCAGTGTTTATCTCCAATGAAACATCTTTGAGAACATGATTTTCCCCATAAACTTTATTAACCTTTTCAAATCTAATCATATGTATCCTAACTCTAGCTTTGACTTTAACACCAAATCACTCTATTTGTACTTGAAACTCCGATGGCTCCAGCCTCAAGTGCATTTTGAATATCTTCTTCTTCGCAAACAAGGCCACTCGCAATAATCGGAACATCTACCGATTCCTGTACCCATCTAAGAACTTTGGGTGCAGCACCAGGTTGAACATCAACAATATCTGCTTGAGAATTTTTCAGTTGCTTTGGAATTGTTCTGAATGATTTGGAATCTGTGACAAAGACACGCTGAAGCGCTAGGGTATTTTTCAGAGAAGCTGCTTTGACAAGTTTAGCCTTAGAACTTATAATTCCATCTGCTTGAGTTGTTTCACAAATAAAGTCAACAGACACCTCTCTAGACGAGAGCCCTTCAATAAAATCAACATTGATGATGACAATCTTCCCCGCTTCTTTTAATGTGTGAACAATATCAGAAATTGTATTAATCGTTCCATAAAGAACAAAAATCACCTTGTTATTTGCTTCAATCACACTTTCTAAATCTTTATTATTGTTAATTGCAGCAATTTTGGGATTTTGTTTTATCATTTGGATAAGCTGGGCACGCATGGGGAAGCTCCTATATGGTTTATTTACAAATAAAGAAAACGTTTTCTTTTTTTTCGTATACTTTACAGTATATTATTTTAACATTAAAGTGTCAATATTTCTATTTCGTTACAACTCTTAAAAAAGAGGGTTCTTAATCAAATCTTACGCTAAGACAATCCATGAAACAGCGCTAAATCCCGTTCTTTACCCGTACTAAGCCTATTACAAAATTTATCAAAAATAAAACTGTCCGTGCTATACTTCCAAGAATATGGGCAAAGTGCTCAGGTTGAAATATTTCGTTTATATTTCGTATTATATCATTATGTCATGATTTTGTTGGTGCATAAAGCATTTATAGAAAGATATTTTGCAATGTCCAACTTTCTCACCTCCCCGCCCTCAAAAGAACTGTAATTTCCTTTTCCAAGCAGGATTTCTTCTTTTTCTGGTGAGAACGGTTAATTATGATATATATATAGAGTAGACTTTATATTCAAGATAAAGACAGACTGTTATTGACAGCTCGGGGAGAGTTGGGTTAACTGAAGCGTTGATCTATAAACCTGTGATTAAACTTTCAATCGTTAAAGCACGCGCCTTGTTTCAAATCATGTGATAATCATTGCGGAAGAACTTCGAGGAAATCTTGATGAAAGTACGACTAAATAAATTATCAAGCTCTTAAAAAATTAGCCCTGAGGACAATAAAATTATAGCTATTGTGACTCAGATTTCAGAAGTTGTGTACCAACTCAAAAAAATTTAAAACACTAGAAACTTTTTGAGAAAGACAGTAAAAAAAGAGGCTGGGACAAAAGTCGAAATTTGACTGTTTTTGTCCAAAACTAAAAAATCAAAATCGCTCAATCACGACATTCTTAATGACCGTAATTGAGCGATTTTCCATTATTTTTGACTTTTGTCCCAGCCTCTTTCATTTTATTTGAATTTACAATTTAGTTAAATATTTTTTAACTTGCGGTGCGGAAAGAGCAACAAGAATAATCACGCCTAGAATATAAAGGGAAAACCTTTCTTTTTCACCCGTCTGTGGAAGACTGTCTAGCTCTTTTCTAGACTCAGAAGATACAGATGTAGCGGAGTTTTGGCTTTTCTTGATACTGTCAGATGCTTTATTTTTTTCGAATTCTTTGCCAGCTTTAGTATCTTCATTTTCATTTGATACAACTGCTACTTTTTCCCAATGGGCATAGAGCGTTTTATCACCTTGTTCTTCCACTGATATGGCTTCTATTTTTTCGCCTTTTTGATCTGTCCAGCCTATGAAAGTGTAACCCTGACGCGTAGCTTTTTCAAAGCGAGCGATACCTTGTCCATATATGTAAGTATTGGGATTTTTGTCAGAATTTTCACCACCATTGAGAACGTAGTTTATTTTATAGCTGCTTGCTTGCCAGTTTGCATAGAGCGTTTTATCACCTTGCGCATCTGTTGGAATGTTGGCAATACTGTTTCCATCCTTATCTGTCCAGCCTGTAAAAATATAACCTTCACGTTGTGGGCCTTCAAAATTGCTTATGCCGCGACCATAAGTGTATGTTAGAGGATTAGCAGGATGATTGCTTCCACCATTGAGAACATAGTGAATATTAAAACTTAAACTTTCGGTTTTGAACGTCAAGACAGCAGGCTCAGTATAAATTGGTTCCTTATTTTTTGAATCTATGGGTGTAATTTTTAAGCGATATAAACTTCCTTCATCTGAAATATCAGAAATGAAATCGAGTGTTTTCTTGATGACTTTATCGCCTTCTGAATTCGTCAGACTTTCAGGAATATCATCAAAGGATAATCCCTTATCTTTACTTATCTGCCATACCATATCCACTGTTATTTTCTGAGGGGAGGATAAATTCACCTCAGATTCGAAATGAGCAGCGCCTCCTGGAACTAAACCAAGCTGATCCTCGGGGTTAGAGCCCCTGACTTGCCCATCATATTCATATTGTACTAAGGCGGGCACATTAAAGTTGAACGCATGCCATTTATTAGGGTCTCCATTATATGCCCTTTCCTGATATAAGTTAAAGGGGACATTTTGTACGAGATTAGGCGTTAATCCAGCAATATCTCCCAGTAAGAAGACTGGTCTTGTTCCCAGCAATGTGAAGTCATTTTTGAGTGTACTTAGAGGCATGAAACCAGTTGAAGCTCCGGTCATGTAGATTTTAATTCCCGCAGTACCATTCAATGCTTGACTCGTATCAATGCTGGTAGAAGTATTGTCTATGAGTGGATTAGGAAGAACCCAAGCTTGTAAGGCTTCGTCCCATGTATAAGCCCCAGATGCAGCGATAGCTCCACCAGAATTCGTAATAGTAAAAGTAGGTGAATCCAGATAAGGAAGAACATTAAGCAAGCGGTAGTCACTATTGGGCAGTTTAGTAAAGGCGAGTGTCCCCTGATAACGATCGCCATCAATCGTACTTGTACCAGGTGAAGGAATATTAAACGATGCTTTAAATAAGCTGTTTGAAGCACCTACCCAAGGCATATGCGTTTTGTAATCAAAAGCATAAGTTTTATCTGCTGTTGTAACTGCTCCACCATTTGTTGCGAATCCTCTAATAGGTAATGCACCTAAAAGAGTGAATAACACTATCACTGCAGATAACATAAGGATTCTTCTTAAAGAAAGCACTTTGTGTAGTATTTGATATTTTTTCATTTTTATTTTCCCCTTATTTTATGCATGTTAAACTATAACAAGATTTCTGTGATGATTCTAAACTTTTCTCCCCTTTCTAAAAACAGCGTACGCCCCTTCAGCTTTTCTTAGAATTAGAATGAATATAATTAAAAGATAAACCTAATCTTTCTCTTTTTAATACATTTTGTTATTCCTTATACCGTTATATTATAATAAGAAATAAATTAAATCAACGGTCTACCTGATACAATTGTCTATACAAATCATTTGTTTTGCTATAAAAAAATAAGGAAAAGACTATTAATCCTATGTTCTAAGGTTCATTTAAGTAACATTTATGAGAAGAAGTTCGATAAATCGAACTGTTACTGGATATATTTTCACTCTATGGCTCTTTTTTGGTTTCAGATTTTTCCTTTATCGCCTTATCTTTTTCTGCCCTTTTACGAACTTACATAAACATTTTTTGTTTATATTGAACATAGAGAGTGTTCAAATACTGCTAGTTTTAATTGTGAATTACGTGACTCCATAAAAAAAGAGGGCCTAACCCCTTTCTTCTGATATATCCATTTGTACTTTAAAGTCTACTCATCATTTTATTTGCTCAAAATTATGTTTAAAAATTTCTCGTAACTCTAAGGCATCTATTTCTGACAGTATCTTTAAAGTTCTACTTACAAGTTTCATTCCCATATTTTTATCTTCGAATTTATAAATCCAACATCCCTTTACAAAAATAGAAGATATTCTTATATAGGTATCAAACACAAGCATTAGTTTATCTAATTCTTTTACTAACCTTTCTGAAAACTCCTTCTCCTCTCTTCTAATCAGCGAAAGAATTGTCCTGATAACTAGCCTAATCAATAGATTTCTAAATTCTGTGATTTCTTTTAAGTACTGACTATTTTGAGATAAAATTCTTTCCATAAGATGATACAACAAGTCAGGGTTAATTTCTTCTAATGTATTTACTAAAATATACATTTCATAACTATGCCAAACTTGATAAGACTTGAGCTTGTTTTCTATATACTTTATTTCGTCAGGCGAAAGCTTTGTATAACAAGCTTTGGCGGAAAGAGCGATGACTTGGTTTTCTTCCATATCGTATTTTATATTTTTCTGATAAATGGTTTGAAGCCTTTCTCGATTGTTACTAAAATAGCCTTTCTCAATTTCCTTGAATTGAGATAACCAGTAGTCTTCCTCATCATTATTAATCATCAGCATATAGGAACGAAAAGTCGTATGCATTTCTTGTAAAGCCAGATCCAGTTTATCTAAAGAAATCATTGATTTACCATTTTCAAAATAGGATAAGGTTGATTTTGATAAACCTACTCGTTCAAAATCACTTAAAAGTAGATGATGCTGTAAGCGTAATTTCTTAAATACTTCTCCATACTTTTTATAAATCATCGCTCATTCCTCCTAAAAAGCTGCATCCTCCATGCCTTAACAGATAAAAGAGTAATATTTTAGTGAATACTGGTTCATGTCCTTCCCGCTTTCATTAAATTCTCTACTTTTATAGCTTTTCTCACTCCCCATTTTATCATAACAAATCTGACTATTACTAAAAAAGTACTCCAATTTAAAGAAATTACCATGCCTAATATGGAGGATTGTGCTTTTTTCATGCTTCAACTTCTTCAACGTTTTGAGAATTATTCGATATATTTTCAATAATAGTTAGGTTAATGTGCATCTCGATTTCTCAAAAAAAAAAATAGAGACAGTTACACTGACTGTCTCTTACTACTTGCAAAAAAATTTTGAAATAGCTCTATTATCTTGTTTATTCTTCATCCATAGACAAAACAGAAAGGAAAGCTTCTTGCGGAACTTCTACTGAGCCAATAGATTTCATACGTTTCTTACCCGCTTTTTGTTTTTCAAGTAACTTGCGCTTACGAGAAATATCACCGCCGTAGCACTTAGCCAAGACGTTTTTACGTAAGGCCTTGATGTCGCTACGGGCAACGATTTTTTGACCGATGGTTGCTTGGATAGGTACTTCAAACTGTTGACGTGGGATAAGTTTTTTCAGCTTTTCTACGATTACTTTACCCCGTTCGTAAGCAAAGTCCCTGTGGACGATGAAGCTAAGTGCATCAACTTTTTCTGAATTTAAAAGAATGTCCATCTTCACAAGGCGTGATGGCCGATAGTCCGAAATTTCATAGTCGAAGCTGGCATAGCCACGGGTAGATGATTTGAGTTTGTCAAAGAAATCAAAGACGATTTCACTCAATGGAATATGGTAGATGACATTGACACGATTGGCATCAAGATAATCCATGGTCACAAATTCTCCACGTTTACGCTGAGACAGCTCCATAACTGCACCGACAAATTCATTCGGTACCATAATTTGTGCTTTTACAAAGGGTTCTTCGACACTGTCAATACGAGTCGGATCTGGGAATTCGCTCGGATTAGCTACTTCCAGCTTTTCACCATCTGTTGTGTTGATATGATAAATTACAGAAGGCGCCGTCATAATCAAGTCCAAGTTAAACTCACGCTCCAAGCGTTCTTGGATAACATCCATGTGTAGGAGCCCTAAGAAACCACAGCGGAAACCAAAGCCAAGTGCTTGTGACGTTTCAGGTTCAAACTGCAAGCTGGCATCATTCAGCTGCAAGCGCTCGAGGGCTTCACGCAAGTCGTTATAGCGGTTAGAATCTATCGGATAGAGTCCACAAAAGACCATTGGATTCATCTTTTTATAGCCAGCCAGGGCTTCTGCTGCAGGGTTGTTCGCTAAAGTAATCGTGTCACCAACACGTGTGTCTGCTACAGTCTTGATCGAGGCTGCCAAATAACCAACATCTCCTGCCATAAGAAAGTCTCGTGCTACTGCTTTTGGTGTAAAAATCCCCACCTCAGTCACCATAAATTCCTTACCGTTTGACATCAGCTGAATCGTATCTCCCACCTTGACAGAGCCATCGATAACACGAATCTGGAGGATGACACCACGATAAGCATCATATACTGAGTCAAAGATTAGGGCTTTGAGCGGCGCATCAACATCACCTTGGGGCGCTGGAACTTTCTCCACGACTTGCTCCAAGATTTCTTCGATACCTACACCTGCTTTTGCTGATGCGAGAACGGCTTCTGAAGCATCAAGGCCGATAACATCTTCTATCTCTGCACGTACGCGCTCAGGATCTGCTGCAGGAAGATCAATTTTATTAATGACTGGTAAGATTTCTAAGTCATTGTCCAGAGCCAGATAAACATTCGCCAATGTCTGCGCTTCAATCCCCTGAGCTGCATCGACGACAAGAATGGCTCCTTCACAGGCTGCCAATGAGCGCGAAACTTCATAGGTAAAATCGACATGTCCTGGTGTGTCAATCAGGTGGAAAATATAGGTTTCTCCATCTTTTGCCGTATACTCTAACTCGATAGCGTTCAGCTTAATCGTGATACCGCGTTCACGTTCCAAGTCCATACTGTCCAAAAGCTGGGCTTGCATCTCACGTTTCGAAACCGTTTCAGTCAGTTCAAGGATACGGTCAGCCAGAGTTGATTTCCCATGGTCAATATGCGCGATGATTGAAAAGTTACGGATTTTTTCCTTGCGCGCGTTCATTTCTTCTATATTCATCATTATTTCCTTAATAAATTGATATGCTTTATTAATACCACTCATTAGTAATATTTTTTATGAAGGGGCTAAAAAGGGGCAAATTATTTTTTTAGATCATTTTCATGTGCTTCAATTATCTGCTTTAATTCTTGAAATTCTTCTTCAGTATATTTTTTATCCCTAATGAAGTTCCTAGCTCGAGTAAATGCTGCCCGTCTATTTTTTTCTAACCTTTGCTCTTTTGTAAGTGTTTCTAAATATCGTTTATCTGCTTCTGGATTATAAATTGCTTTACGTTTCTTTTGATCACTCATACAGCTTATCCCCTTCTAGCCAGAATACTATATGCACCTACCATAATAGCATAAATTACCGAAGCCCACCAGAAACTTGTAAAAAGTAATGCTATAAATAGTAAAGTAACAAATAGAAAGATAAGTAATGTTGTTTTTTTCATTTTAATTTGTTAAGATGGTATCACGAAAACAGCTTGAGGCTTTCGCCTCTTGCCGTTACTTCTTGCCGCTATCTTCGTCTTTCATTAGTTTCTTAAGTGTTAGGGCACTTATCAAAACTAGATTTACGAAGGTGGCGGCTTTTATTAGGTCGTCCATCTTTTCTCCTTTCTTTACTTTATGTACTAATTATAGCATAGTTGTACAACTATGTCAAGTATAAACTATGAAAAATACAAAAAAAACCTAGAGTTAACTAGATTTTTGCCTATAAGAACAGGACTATATTATAACACATTTGCTATTTTATCAAATAGGACTCACAAATAATTTTCTATCCTATAAAATATCAAATAGAAAACAAAAAATCCCCCAGCCAAAGCCGAGGGATTGTAATCATTATAAGATTTTATCTTTAGGAAACTCTTTGTAAAGCTCAGTGCTATACATATTATCTACACGTAAATTGAGCTTTCCAAATTCGTTTTTGTAATTTTTAAGCATACGTTCGCTTCTAATCCAACGGCACTGTACGCCGTTGGATACGTACCAGTTCCCAGTGTCGATTGCGTGAATTAAATACATTTCAATTTCTCCTTTATTGTTTGAATTTCCGCCAGTTTCTGGCGTTGTTGTTCCACCTGCGATAACTTCGCCAGTGATTGCTTGCACTAAATCTTTAGCTAATGCATCCATGTTTGCGGTGATTTGTTGTGTGTCTTCTGCTGACGTGATGAAGCCTAGCTCCACCAAGCGATAGCCAATGCCAAGGCTTGCTGCAACATTAAGGTTAAGCAAGTCATTACGATAGCTAAAGCCGTCCGGATAATTTGGACGTAAGCCAACATGTTTCTTAACGACATCCCTAATGCGCTTGTCTGCTGCATCAGGCGCAAAGCCTTTGGCAATGATGACATGCCCGTCTTTTGCTGTTCCGCTTGCTGCATCAAGGTGCATTTCAGTAATGCTGGCAAAGTTGCGCATGGAGTATATCCCCTTGCCCTTTTGAGTTTCAACAAACTGATTCTCAGCTTCATTCGCAACCGTCAGCGTATTGTTTTTAAGCTTCCCTGCCCATTTACGAATAAACGGGTCAAGCTTATCACGGTAGTAGCTAGCTTCCGTCAGACCATGACCGACAGCACCAGGGTCTCCCGCACCGTGGCCATAAATAATGATATGGTTTGCCATTTCCCCTCCTTATTTCAGTTTCTTCTTGTAATCATCCGCTTGAAGCGCTGCTTGCGTGAAACTGTTGTTTTTCCACCAACCCGCAAGCGCAGCACCGACCGTAAAGAGCAAGCTCACAAACTGCTCAATGTCTCCATCATTGACAGGAATGATACTGTGACCTGCCAAAGTCAGCGCTTGATTAATCAAGGCTAGAGCTAAAATCGCCGTGCGGGCAATCGTACCCGGTGAGATGTTATTCTTCATTATACTTCTCCATTTTTAATCTAAGATTGCTAAGTTCAAGTTTGAGTTCAGCATTTTCTATTTTGTAACGTGTAACTTCATCAAAGTGTTTGTTTCGCATTTCGTGGATGTCGTTTCTAAGCTGCTCAACTTCACTGGTCAGCTTATCGAGTTTGCTTTCTCGTTGGCTATGGCGCCATTTGATATAGGCAATAACTGTACCAATCACACCTGCCGCAATCGGCGAAACAATCGAAACAGCCGTTAAAGTCTTATCTGTCAATGTCTCCCCCAATCGTTTCGTATGCCAAAAAAGTAGCAATGCCTATATAGAGTCCAGAGAAAGAAACTGTATTTCCCGTTTCTGTATAATACATGATCTGAATCAAAGATAATATCATCGTCAATATGAACAAACAAACAGCAATGCTTGCATGACTTATCGCAATGATGTTCTTATTCTGTTTGAACAGCACTGACAAAATAAGGATAACGCTTGCGGCTAACATCACTGAAAAAATCACATTCACTAAGGCTTGATTCATAGCTATATCAGCAACGAAACCAGCATCTACTGGATTGTTACGGACATACTTCATATTATTTGACGGTGGAAGAAAAAGCACCACCGAAGCCACGAAAGCAGACAGTACCCCGAACCAAAGTTCAAATCTTAATTGTTTCCTCGTCATATTCCCTCACTTTCTATGAGTATTAAATAAGCTAAACATCATATTTGATGAATGCTGCGAATACACATCATTTCCGCCCCAGCGGTTACCAATAACACGTCCGTCTGTCTCAATAGTTAACTGCGCTTGGACTCCAGCACCTCGTCCACTTGCCGCTATTGTTATCGATTCCCTCGGTCTAGCTTCCGCTGGTAGAGTTCCTATAGTCGTTCCAGCGGAAGTTATTACTGGGAAATTCCCAGTCGTTCCGCCAACTATGCGGATAGTAACTTCATTCCCGATTCTCCGCCAACCTGCTGAACTTGTCGCAATACTCCCAAAAGCACTCCAAGAAGGCATTCCGTTCCATGCCCCCCAATTGCCAGCATTATCTCGCCTTCTAGTATATACGGCATTGTTGGTCCCCCAATCGCTATACCTTTGCATAATCTCTGAACCAGCTCCGATTAACACTTCTAAGTGTCCATGTACAGAAACTCCGGGAGGCTGATTAGCCACAGTAGCGATGTTTCTCTTGTAATACTGTCCATAGACGACAAGATTGTTGAAGTCGTCCGTTGCAGTTATAGGTACAGACAGAGGTTTGGAAGCTGTGTCAGCGTTGAAGGGGTCAGTAACTTCTAAGTTTTTGACACTCACGTTATTTGTGAAGGTTTTATTGCCAGAAACAGTCTGGTCGCCAGTTATCTTTACTGCGGATGAATTTAGTGCATTAATCTGATTTTGCAAGTTTCCCGCTGCATCTTCCGAAAGCTGGTCTTTCATATTTTCAAACCATGTCTGAAATTCAATATCAGCCTGCTCAAAAATAGATTTGTACTGGTCAACAATACCGTCTACATTGATGTTGTCAAAAGGTGTTGACCAACCACACACTGTCGGGTCAGAGCGCTTGTCTGTGATATTGGCATCGGTGATCTGCGTCGCATTCATTGGCACGTTAATCACCGCAAGCTGTAATTCAAAAATTGTATCATTCCTAATAACCGTCACATCGCTTGACTTGTAAATCAGATATGCATCTCGTACACCAGCATCATATCTAAGTGCAACTGAATCATTTCGAGATTGAATAGATGAGGCAACATCAACTTGAATTCCAATCGGCTCATCATTCATATAAGAGAGACCATTGATAACACCAGAACCAGCTCCGACCTGTATATTCATCCCGTTTTGCGTAGACTGGACACGCAGTCCCTCCTTGAAGGACATGACAACCCCTGTCTTTAGAAATGCTGCAAAGAAGCGTTTAAAATCTTCTGCATCATAGAGACGGTCTCCGTCAACATCATTCCATGGAAAGCTCGTTTGAGTCATGTTAATTTCTCCTTTTCAAAATATCAAATATTGTTGGACTTTCTTTGTCAAAAGTCGGTGTTAAATGATGACCATCCGCATCCCACGTTTCCTGCATTTCTGTAAGAATTGCGGTTTTTGTCAGACCAAACAAATCGCTAGTTTGACGTACTCGATCACCAAGGTCGTAATCTTTCTTGAACTTGAATAACTGACTTTTAGTATCAATATCACCATTTATATTGAGAATCAATGGACGTTGAGCAAGTGACTGTTCTCCACGCTGAATAAGCTGTGCGCGATACTGTTCATCAGTTAATGTAACTTGTTGGCCTGCATCATTCTGGAAGGTTTGTTGCAAATCTCTAGCATCCACATAAATTTCGTTTATATCAAGACCTTGAGGCCTTCCTGTGGATATGTCTTGGGTAACGATAACACTCTTACGATTAGCACCCTCACCTTCACCAAAGACATAAGCTGCAGTAGCCCAGTCAGCAATGCTGTGTTCAAAACATTCTGATGTCATGTTTTCAAATTTCAAGTTAAACTCAACGCCACCGATGCCGCTCAAGTCCCGACCTTTGTAAAATTCAATCTGAGCAATTGGATTTTCTAGATTAATCGGCACTTCACGAAAACACAGCTCATAAGCAGTACAAAGCTGGTTAACTTCCTCGGAAAGCACGCCATAACTATTTTGATAAGGGATAGCATTTGTTCCAAAATTGGGCGTTGCACCTAAAGTTAAATACTTCAACTGCCTGTCAGAAGTTGAAGTGATCATATTTCTGTTAAGTAAGTCATAAGCGATAACTTCTGGCCGCACTGAATTTGTAGAATATGGCGGATAGACAATACGCTTTGTACTTTTTCCAGCAAGACTCTTTCCTGATATGTTTATCATTCCTGTCGTACTATCCTCGACTCGCACAGCCTCAACATAAAAAAAGCAATCTTCAATTAAAAGCACAGTATCAACTTTTAATAGATTTATACTGTGCTCATTAAATAAAGCTGTCATTTGAAAATCGTGGTGCTTATAAGCACGCCAATTTATATTTAAACTTTTAAACGATTCTAAAATTCCCTCAGATACAAAATCAAACCCTGTGTCACCTATCCGATTATAAAATTCAACATATACCATATTGCTAAACTCCTATAATTAGTGGTGTGAATGAAATTTTTGATATCGCATGTTCAACATTACTATCTGCTTGCATTACCAAATGATTTGTATTTATATTATCAAGCTCAAAGAAAGACGAACCGACTGCACGTATTTTCATTGCATTTGTTGACAGAGCACCATCTTCGCTTTTATACCACGTTTCCTTTTTTCCGTAAATCGTAGATAAATATAAGTTACTGCCACTGCTAAATTCACCGTCCCAACCAAAAAATTCTTGAGTAATGACATTGTAGACTCGGGGATTAGTCACTAATCCACTAAATCGAATATCCAGTTCAAAGCCCACAGCAAAGTCACCTCTATTTTTAATTTCTACAATTTCTCCAGGGACTAAAGTGGCAAATGCAAAACCAGGTTTTATAGCAAGTGGGAACTTTAGTTTATTCTTGTATAAAGAAAGGGGAATTGCTTTATTTGCGACATCTTCATCACGCCATTCCGGGTCTAATGCCCGAAACTCTAGTGTAGCTGTCGCAGTTGAGGCACTATTACTCTCATCTGCTTCATAGCCCTTCAAGACCTCGACATCGATACTATAAAAGCCCGTATTATCTCTAAAAAGGATAGTACCAGCAAGCTCCGGGTTAAGTATTCGCATAACTTGTCGCTCATGCTCCTGCAAAGCCTCAAAACTTGGCTCTTTAATGGCGAGCTTGATCGACATATCTCGATAGGAAAGCGAGCTTGAACCAGTCTTTCTCTGACCTCTTTTTCCGAAAGTTTTCTGTGAATAAACTTCATTTTCAGGAGTTCCAAAACCTTCATAGCTTTTTAAATAAATCGGCCCGAATCGGTCCATTCTGAGTTCTTCACCTAAAACGTTACGATAAAAGACTTCAATAGTTGGAAGTATTTGCATTTCTCATTCCTCTCTATACAAACTTTAATCCTGCTCGTTGAAATTGCAGTTTTTGCTGGCGTGCGATTTCACGCTCTGACGGATTTTCACGCACAATAACAGTCATAGGGGCTTGTATTTCAGTCTTACCACTATCACTGCCTGGTTGGTCAAACTTAAAGCTATTTATAGCTCTTTGTGCGCTTGCAACATCTGGTACACCTCTGCCAAAATCAAAATCAGGGTCCCACGGATCATCAGGGAAAATGCTTGTGTCAATTTCATCACTGATGACTTGCTGAATTGATTGAGCAATTCCTGACACGGTTTTCTTGACTGACTTAAACTGGTCTTGAAGACCGCTGTTCAATCCGTTCATGATGGCCTTACCAGCTGGAATCAGCAATTTCTTATCATATGAAATCGGACCTTTGTTTTTCTTGATCCAATCAGCAATACCACCGACAAAGCCTTTTACTTTATCAAAGCCAGCTTGAAGACCTCCTAAGAAACCATTAATGATGGCAGAACCTGCCCCCGATAAATTAACATTAAACAGGCTATTGAAAATCCCTTTAATGCTATTGATGATACCGCTGATTGTGTTTCGGGCGTTAGATATTACCGAAGTGATACCATTCCAAGCAGAAGACAGAACGCTTCTAAGAGAATTACCCGCACCAGAAAAGCCAGAGAAGAAGCCTCTTATGCCATTCACGGCACCGCTAATGGCTGAGCCTGCACCAGAGATGACAGACCTAATAGCATTCCAAGCTGTACTTAAAACACCTCTTAAAGTTCCGCCTGCTGCACCGAAAGCAGTGAATATGCTTCTGGCCACGTTAATGACTGAACTAATCACATTACCAGCTGTCTGGATTGCGGATCTAATTCCGTTCCAAGCACCTGTTAAAATGTTTCTCAGTGACCCACCAGCACCGCCTAATCCTGTGAACATACCGACAACAGTACCGACCCAGGTCGCAATGTTGGACAGTACGGGGGCAATGCTTCTAAAGCCACTCACTAAAAGCGAAACGACTGGTGTCAAGATTGTGATTGCTTTTCCAATTGCATCAAATGCAAAAGAAACACCAGACAATATCCCTTTGAACACACCGCCCAAGAATGAGCCGATAACTTGAAAGGCTGGCATAAGTGCGCCAGCAAGGATTGAAATCAGTGGCTGCGCCGCATTCCACATGTTTTTGAATGATTCGACCACTTTTTCAATGGCTGGCCCAACGATGGACATCATGGTTGAAAATCCTGTTTGTACAGCTGGGATAATCTTAGAAATCAGAGATTGAATACCGCTAAAATCTAATTTTGTAAATGCCTCGCCGATTTTTCCAATGATTGGTCCAATCGTGGAAACCACGGAATTAAAAAGCCCTGGCAACTGCCAAAAAGCCGTTTTAAATCCTTGAACAATCGGATCAATTGCCTTCATAACCTTAGGCCCAATACCTGACAAACCTGAGCCAATGCCAATACCAAAACGCTCAGAGATAACTTTTCCAGCCTCTGAGGAAAAGGTTGTTATAGCACCGGGTAAGGCTTTGATAACATTCCCCACCATGGGGATAAGGTTATCAAATAAGAAAGTTGAGCTTGTCGTGACTAAGGCTTTAAGAGCGGGCTCTAAGTTGAATCCAGTGGCGAGACCTCCGAAAACATTTTGAGCAGATGCAGCCATCGCGGCAAATGAGCCACTGAATGTTTGAGCAGCCTCTTGCGCCGTTGTCCCTGTGATACCCATTTCTTTTTGAATAACGTGAATAGCTTGAGTGACCTCCGCAAAACTTGAAATGTCGTACTTAACACCAGATAACTTTTCAGCATCTGCCAAAAGTCGCTCCATCTCCGCCTTAGTACCACCGTAACCTAGTTTCAAGTTATCAAGCATGGTGTAGTTTTGCTTAGCGAATCCTTGGTAGGTATAAGCGATTTGCCCCATGTCTGTACCAAATTTATTGGCATTGTCAGACATATCAATCAGGGCTTGGTTAGAAAGGTCAGCTGCTTTCTTGGTATCTCCACCAAGTGAGTTAACCATAGAAGCCGCAAAGCCTGTCACGTTCTCCATATAGGCATTTGCAGACAAACCAGCCGTCTTATAGCCTTCTGATGCATATTTCTTGACCCTGTCTGCATTTTCCTTAAACAAGGTCTCGACACCGCCCAAGGATTGCTCAAGCTTAGCGCCCTCGGTAATAGAGCCTGCGATAATCGCACTAAGACCTGCAACAGCCGTTGCCGCAGCCGCAACCACAGCAGTCGAAAGGGCTTTGCCGAGTTTGAATCCTGCACTACTACCTGCAGAGGAGGCCTCTGGATCGATTTGCTTTTGTATACTTCCAGAAATACCTCTTGCCGAAGGGACAATTTGCACATAAGCTTTTCCTAGTTCAGTTGCCATTATTGCCCTCCTTTCAAGAGTCGCTGGCGTGTTTTCTCGAAATCCTCACCAGAATTGAATGACACATTTTTATTCTCTTTCTTGGACTGTGGCATGAGTGATTCAGTAACCATTTTCGGCCGATTCACATTCTTCGCACCGTCCTTGGTCTTCATCCAGACCAAAAGACTGAGCTTGTCATGAACAGCCGCTTGAAGCATAGAATCAAGCGACACAGCCTGTCCACTCAACCTCATCTTGATTCGTGAATCGTCCCGCAAGCCTAAAGAAAAAACAGCTATCCTTCTGGCAGGTAGCTGTCTGTAGTCATGTATGTGATAGGTCTCTGCAAGGTCGCACATGAGCGCTTCCTCGTCTAACTCTATCATTCTGGCAAGGACTAGGAGTTTTTTAACTCATGTTCCCCAGACATAATGTCATGAAGTTCAACACCGATTTTTTCAGTCGACACATAGCCATCTCGCTTTTTCAAGAATGATTTCAAATTTGCGGTCTGGCGTTCACCAAGAAGCATAATAACCATTTTTGGGATTAGTGCCATGTTTGAGTCCACTTCTGCAGCTACTTCTAAAAGCTCGTAGTCGTCCAAGTTTTGTGCTGGAATTTCATAGCGAAATCCCGATTTTGTTGTGCCTTTAAGTATGTTTTTAGACATAGTTTCTCCTATCCGATGACATCATCGCCATCAATTTCTGATTGACCGATAACAGCGGTTTGGGTCACGGTGCCAGTCCCTTGGATATATTCATAGTGAGTATTCCCCGCTTGGTCAGGCATTGCTGTCAGCGTTGTCTGATAACCAATAGCTTCCGCATCCACATAGCTGATTTCTCCAATTTCCGAGACCTTGCCGACAGGGACAACAACTCTCTTCAAGATACCGCCTTTTAAGACCATATCGACGATAATGACATGCTCCTCAAGCTCTTTGGCATTGGCAGTAATCACAATCCCTGTCTCAAGGTCACCTGTAACATTGCTTGAGCCATAAACCTCTTTCAAGACGTCAACATTTGTCGCTTCAAGCAAAGTATAAGCAAAGGTATCTGGCTTTTCGGTCTGAACAGTTGCTACCGTATCTCCACCCCAAGCTAGTATATTTTCTGATGTTGGAGAGTTGGCATTTACCATACCATCCTCTGAGACATACCCCAAAGACTTAAAAGCTGTGTCTAATGCTGATGTGGCATCTGTCGGCAATGCTGAGCCCAAAGGCGCAGAATAAATGGCGCCCCCAACTTTTGGTTTAGCAGTCGAAACATTTGCAGTATTTGCCATATAAATTTTCCTCCTAATAATGTGTAATATCGAATACCGCTTGATAGCGATATTTCTTAGTTTCTGTATCTGTGAAATTGTAATTGCTGTTGAGCGAAACTTTTGCGATTTCATCCAAAATAATCATGTCTTCAATCAGAGTCATAACTTCTTCATTGAGCTTGGCCGCCTCATACATGGACGATCCATAGCTTTGAAAAGCAAAAGTAGATGACAGGATATGATTAGACTTCGCCCCGCTTGTCTTTTCAAAAACCACATAAGAATCAGGCATGTCCGTCTCAATCTCCAAAAAAGCCGGCACAGATAACCGCTCTTTTAGATATTCAAAAATTAAAATTTCAATCATCTACCGTACCGCCTTCAATAAAGTATTGTTTTTCTTGTTGTCCTTTTTGGCTTTTCTTGTCGCCGCATAGACCATGGCATTCGCCCGATTTTTCCCGACATGGCTGTCCTGTTCATAACCATCTCCGCAGCGGTTTCTTATAGCCGTAGCTTTGTCGTTCAGAACCCCTAGCATTTCTGCAGACTTCATCAAAGATGCCACTCCCGCACGATTCAATTGAAAAGTATTTTTAACCATAGCGTTCCACCATCACTTTCTTGTTCCAATCTAGCGGGATAAGTTCCTCAATCCCTTCAAGAGGGAAGCCGAATGTCCTAAAACGTTGCCCGAAAAAGATTACTTCTTTATCTTCCCAGTCGCGCGTGTCGCCTTTAGGAATCCCCAAAGTATAGACTGCCTTTTTCCCCATAAGATTGACCGAGTTGATGATGTCATCAGCTGAGCTTGGAGCCACCAGAACATTTTCAACCTCGACAGGCACATCCGAATAAATTGGCTTGCCGAAAGGGTCTTTTCCTGTCTCGACCTTGTCAATCAACATGATAGTAATGCCTTTAATTTTCCCCATAAAATTCCCTCACACCGATTCGCTGTTTCTTGAGCCCCAAGCGTTTAAGCTCCGAATCTTTGATAAAAAGACCGCCGCCTGGCACCAAGTAAGACCCAGAAAAAGAATAACCCAGCGCACTTTCCGTGGTCTGGGTCATTGGCTCTTGGTCAGTCGAGGTCATCAGCGTTCGTGCGACCACATCCACCACCACGGACTTAACCGTGGTCAAGAAAAACGGCGGCTTTTCTGCCACCATTTCGTCCAAGTCTTTGCCGACTTTGTCAGCTTCCATGCGAAGACTATCAGAGACCACGTCCAGCAGCTTTTCTGCCCGCTCTAGCTCTTCTGGCTTCAAAGGGCGCCACAAGCTGCTCAAATCGTCAAGGGTTACAAAAGCTGCCATATTGTCACTCTCCTTGCGCCATCATCAGAGCATAGAGTTCGGTCTTGGTGGCTTTTTTGTTGTACTCCACGCCGAGAGCATCAAGCTCTTGCATGATTTGGGCTTTGGTAATGTCGTCAGGCACTTCGGTTTTCGAATCTTCCTCAACCTGTTCGACGAGTTCTTCTGTCTGTTCAGGTTCCTTTTCCTCAACCTTAGGCTCAATGACTACTTTTTGAGTAACTTCTACCCAGTCCCCGCCTTTTATGATACTTGCAGTGGTAAAAGTTGCCCCTGTTTTTGTATTCTTATATATTTTCATCATCATTCATTTCCTTTAGATAATAATTTATTGACGGCATCTTCACCAAGAACATCTTTTGCCTCAGCAAGTACCTTAGCGTTATGCTGAGCTACTTGTTCAGGCGTATAGTCAAGAACTAATACGCTGCGCACGATGAGCTTCCACCCTGCAACGACAGTCATATCACCGCCCGAAGCTGGATATACAAAAACCCCGTCTTTTGAAATCTCTGCCAGAGCAGCCGGAAGCACGATTGTACCCTCTTTAATATAAACCAGCTCTATCAGCGGGTCTCCTTTGTATTCAGCTAATGGTGGAACATCTACAGACGTTGCAACCTGATGACCGCTCATGGGTATAACAAACTCGGTTTCAACTTCCTGAGAAGTCCAAATAGAGTAAACTTTTCCATAATTCAACCAATTAATATCCGTACCGTCCGCTGTTGTGAACGTTGAAACTTCACTTACTTCATGTTGCTTGGCAATGATGTCCATGATTTCAGTCGTGACCTCTGACTTGGCTTCTTGCTTCACTTGATCGATATAGTCAATCAAACTATGAAACATATGCTGGTACATTTTAGACCCAGATACAAACATTTGTTTTAAATCTTCACTTGTTGCCATTAAAATTCCTCTCCTTCTAGTGGCATATCACCTATAAGAGCCACGATCTGTGCAGTAACAAGTCCTGGAGCATCAGGGTCAGAAGACATACCTCCATGTGCGATTGATGTTTGATATGCAGTATTTCTGAGATAAATCCCTCCATTTTTAAGTACCATAACAAGGGTATCAATAGACCCCATAATATTTTGAATAACGTTCAAATTAGAAAAAGCTGGAGAATTGTTATAATACGCAAGCTCTGGAAAGTCAGTTACATCCGCAAATAAGTAGTCAGTTTCCGGCATAAAATCTATGAATTCCGCTGGTTTAAGCTCTCCAACAATCACATAATTATAGACAGCACCAGACTTAGTACGCTCAATCCTAAAATAGGGCACATCATGCTCAGCAGAAACCTTAGGACTTTCAGCACTAGGATAAACCGCATCAATAAGATCATGAAACATTTGTTGCTTCATTTTAGACCCAGATACAAACATAGACTTCAAATCAGCTACTGAAAAAGCCATCTAAGCACCTCCTGGAAACGTGACAATCGCAGCGTTTGATTGCCCCCTATCATTACCCTGTGCATCCTCGTAGATTACGCGATAATTCCAGCTACCCACACCAAATGTTTCAGTATCCACGAAACTAAAGGTGTCCAGGTCTGACGAATTAAGCACAATCTCCCAAGTTTGACCTGCCGAAGCAGGAGAGCGAGCTATTTTGACATTAGTAATATCAGACGGCAACTCACCGTCCAAAGTCCAAGTCAGCTCAGCATTCTGGCCGTCAGTAGAGACAGCCCCGCTCAGGGTAATTTGGGGGACCTTAGGGCAAGTCTACAATACGGGCAAAGCTGTTTCCGTCAATGATACCCCAGCCAAGATAAGTTTCTGAACGCAAGTAAACTTGGTTATAACCTTTCAAGTCTTGACCGCTATTATCTGGGTCACCATATTGAATGACCTCAAGCGGGATTTGCTTAGAGTAGCCCCATTTGAACATATTTTCGAAGTCGCCAAGGATAGCGACATCTCCAGCCGTGCCCGCTGACACCGTGCTGTTGATGTCGGCTTTAAGACCGTTGATTGATCCAGGATTAGCACCCCATGCAAGCTCTGGGAAAAGACGGATGTTAGTATCACCACCCGTGCGCATTGCAGCCAAAGCAGATGAGAAAGCTGTATCCATTGCAAGACCATTGACTTCACCTTCTGAGCCTTGCACCAAAGCAACAGCTGCTTCAATGTTTGCATCTGGGTCTGCTGGCGTAAATTCAACGGTCTGAGTGACTTTGCTGTCAAAATGATTGTTGCCAATGACAGCAGAAGCCGCACCAGAACGGGGGTTAATACCATGGAACGCCATAAGGTCGATACCTTTCGCCAACTTCTTGGCATAGCCTTCGTTAAATGCTTTGAGAATGTTGATACGTTCTTCCTCAGAAGCGATCATAAATTCATCAGATACACGTGCGCCATATTCGACCTTGATAGGCACAACGATAGTTGGCTCAAGTGAGATGCCGCCGTGTGATTTCTTGCCGTTCTCCGCCACGACATCAATTTCAGAATCCATCGTGAAAATGAATTCCTTTTGGCCGTTAAATGGGATTGGGACTTGCTTAGACAAGAGCGCAAGTGAGCTTTTGCCTTTTACTTTGTTCATGAGGTCTGAGACCAGTTCTGGATCAAATAGAGTTCCTTTTGAAAGTACCATTGTTTATTCTCCTTCAGTGCTTAAATTTTGTGCGAGTGCTTTATAAGCGCCGTCCTTACCATCTCCAAGATTAGACTCTTGGCTTTTAAGTGGCGCAGCTGGTGCTTTAGGTTTCATGAAACCGCTAAGACGTTCGGCATCAGCTTTCAGACTCTCTTCATCATCTCCTTGCAAACGTCCCGCCAAATCATATGGCAGACCAGCTTGGAGCGCGACTTGAGTTCTGAGTTGCGATGTCTCATGCTTAGCGATTTGTGCTTGTAAATCTGAGACAGTCTGCTCATGAGTTTTGGCAGCTTCCCCAGATTTTGCGACAGTTTCTTGCAAGTTAGAATTTTCGGTCTCCAACTCTGCATTCCGTGTTTTGACTTGGTCATAGTCTTCATATTTTGCTTCGATAGTCTCTTTTTGGCGAGCCAAACGAGCATTAATGATTTTGTCCAAGTCTTCTTGCGACGTGATAGGTTTAAATTCTGACATAGTCAAATCCTTTCTCCTGCTTTCCCGGCAGTTCGGTAATTTTTTGTATTAAAAAAACGACTAAAAAATTAGTCGTCTAATACCTAACTTGTTGTTTTTTCTTAGGCTTGGTATTTGCACAAGCCCAATGCGCTAACAAAGCGCTATCCATTAAACTGATGTCCATATCATCAAACTGCGATTTATAACCAAAGCCGCCAGAGGTTCCGATATTTCGCTTCTCTGAGTTGGTCACAACCGTTGTCAATGAAGGCTGGTCCATATGTGCCAAGGACTTTTGAAAAATCCCCTGTTCCCAAAGGGAGTTGGCATTAATGACCTCTTTGACCGTCGGCAATATTGGCGCTTTCAGTCCGAAGTCTTTCATCTCCTGAACCAAAATACTCTGACCGCTCTGACCGTCAATGACTACCTTAGCCACGTCTGCAGTTTTCAGGAAATTGATAATCCATTGATTGCCATTACGGACAGATTGTGCATCAATCACTTCGACAAATACTTTCCCTGACAAGGTCTTTACAGCAACACTCATGGCGACATTCGCCCCATCGTTCCCGTACTTAATCCCGACAAATAACTTGCCTTGAAGCACCGGCAACCGGTTGAGCTTAAGCGCAGACCAGTCACTTTCAGAAATAGCAGACTTCTGATTGTACTTCGGCCAGTAGCCCAAGCGCTGGATATTGTGGTCCAGCTTATCCTCACCCAATTCAGCCTCGATTTTGCGTTCATTGAGATGGTAGCCCATAGACGGGTTGGAATTGTACCAGGCCTCAACATCGTTAATGTCTTTTTCAGCATCCACCGACCACTCCGCCCAGCCCGCATATTTGGATTGACCAAACAAGGTCTTCTCCCGGAAATGCGTAAACACAGTCCCGCTGGAAACTGGTGTCGGTGGGGTACCTGTCATCACCATCATGGGATTTTTACTGTCCGTGACCGTATATTTCAGGGCTGCCTCTTGCTCTGTGGTGTATTCTTGAGCTTCGTCAATGACGAGAAAGTCAAAGCCTTCACCTAAGCCACCGCTGGATGTCCTGGTCCGAAACTGAATGACGCCCCCGCTATGGTAAAGCTCCAACCGCTCCTGACCCTTGGCCTTGATAGAGTTGAAATCCTCCCCCTCAACATAGCCCGAATCCTCCAGATATTTCTTAAGCTTCTCAAAAGAGGAGTGTGACGTAGAAATCCGATGGGCCGTGTGCAAGATACTTAACCCCTGCTCAAGCGCCCAAAGCTCTAGCATGTAGACAATTTCAGTTTTACCATTACGGCGTGGCAGTGAGTAACCGAACTTTTGATGTACCCAAAGCCCATCATCATCCACCGCCATAACGCCCTTAAGCATTTCACGCTGCCACTCATAACTCTCAAGCCCTGTTTTCTCATAAAAGCCAATGGCTTCCTCAGACCTGGACTCAGTAAATGGAATAATTACCGATTGAGTAGGATACTGATTGCCAAGTCGTACATTAGCAGTCATAAAATCCCTCTTTCAATCATTTAACACGCATGATAACCCTCTCGCTGGGAAAAATGAGCATAAAAATAGCACCTTGCCGCTTGGCTGGTGCTTTAAAATTCTAGTTGTTCAGCTATTTCATTCAGGTTCTTACCCTCTATGAATGGTGTCGACATGGCTGCCTCTACAGAAGTGACATCAGTAACCTCACCATCATATCCAAGCGATATATTTGAGCGATTAAACGGCATGATCGCACCATGTTTCCCATTGAAAGAAAACTCGATGTCATCTGTCAAAGAGTCAATCCATATTTTTAGCCTATTTGCATTCATAATATGTCACCATGTTCCTTTCTTTCAGCGTCTGTCAATTCTCGCACAATCCTATCCACTAATTTACCGTTTTCCCAAACAATGTCATGAGCATGTTCTCCATTTTTTCCAAAAGGGTGTTTTTTAGGAAATCCATGGTGGTCATTAGAAATCTGCTTGGCCCATCTGCCTGTCTCGTCATAATGATTTCTGGTTACACCACCTCTCTTGCCATTGATTTGAGTAATTGAGTTAGGTGCTCCATATAGCGTGGTTTTATTGACTTCAACAATATCTTTTCTTGCTTCCATTTTAGCATTTTTCCGAGGTGCTTCCCAGCGTTTTGACCAGACATCTTGTCTTTTTCCATCGCCTGGATTAAAGTCCGTTGAACACCGGCACCTTTGATGGCGCCGAAATATGTCATCTGGCACGTCGTCAGGGTACAAGTAGATACCCGCTAAATTTTGGCACCATTTGCACGCTTTGCTCTCAGCTTTCCTGATAATTCGTGGCCTCAGACCTGCTTTATATTGAAAATCAAGATTTTTCTGGATTGAATCATCTACAATACTTTGGCCGAAATTAACAATCGGATCACCAAGCAGCCAAGAAACGTTTTCGAAATCCTCACTCGAAATTCTGTTAATCAAACCATCGATTCTATCTTGATTTAATTCAGGAATTTGAGCTTTTAAACGAAGCTCTGCTAATTGATTCAATTGTGTTTGGACATCTGCAGAAAAACCAGAAATCAACTCATGATTTTTACTCAGTGTGTCATTCAATATTCGCTCAGCAATATTATAGTACATCTTACCGTCTGGAAGTATATCTGGACCAAGATTTTCTCGAAAAACATCCGTCAATATTTGACTAATTTCCACCGCAAAATCATGAGCATCAAGATAGCTCACATTTCCCTCCTGCAATAACTGAAAGGCTTTTTTAAGTTTTATACTTTTGGAAGTCCGAACATCAAATTCAGCGTTAATGGCATCCAAAAGTCCTGGAACTATATCTTCCATGCTATACCTCCGCCTCATCTACCGCTTGAGCTAGTGGCGTAGCTGAAGCAACTGGAACGACTGGTGCTTTTCCTCCGACAATCCCAGTCAAGTCCTGGATCGTTTCCGCAGTCATGAAACCTGGTATGGCTTGATTGAGCTTAATGGCTCCATCGCCAATAATTGACAAGGTGCTGGCGTCTGGTTCAAACATCGGTTCCCACTTGACTTTTGTATTTGAGAACTGGCTGCGCAAATATGGGAAATCATCTCGCAAGCAAGCCGCTACATAAGCCACATTTAAGAAACCAGACCCAAGGCTGCGCTGTGCTTTTTTCCCAGCAAGGATTAAGTTTGCATGACTAGCCTTGATAGCCTCTGCAGAGGAAGGATTATCAGACACAAAGCCCAAGTCATCCATAGTCAAGCCCATTTCTCCCGCAAAACCAGCCGCAGCCGTTTTAAGCTGTTCAGTAAATGGAGTCATGCTTGATGTTGTAAACTGCCCAAGTGTTGGCTTGTCGCCGTCTTCGTCCTTGGTGAATTCCAGCATACTTGAAACAGTCGCTTTCCATTTATCCATAGGGTCAGAATCAGCAGAAGTCCCCACCGCGTATTTTTGCGGGAAGGAGTAAAACTCAGCAGTCACATCTGCACGCTCCAGCGTTCGCTTGGCGTATCTCTGATAATACATGCCTGCCCGCGTAATCCTTGACCTTCCAAATGGTCGAACTGCATCAGGACGGTGGATAATTGGCACTAAGAGCGGATGTCCAGCATTGTGGTAGCTTGAAAAATCCTTCGATTTATCCGCATGATAATAATCCGTCCGGTTAGGCAAGAAATGCGCTTCAAGAATCGGGCTATTATGCTCATCTCGTTCAAGTACCGCATAACCTTCCGTCAAAAGCCCAGTTATTGGGTCGATAACCCCCGTAGCGTTGCTGGCTTCGATGACCTGCAAGCGCACCTCGCCATTATCTCCTTTTGAAATATAAGTGAAGCTGCACGATGCAATCAGAGTCGACAAAATGGCGCTGTCTGAAAAAACGTCAGGGTTATTTGCCTGAAAAATCTCATTTACTTCAAAACCATCATTGGCGAACTCTCGGAAAATAAGACGGTCTGCCAGAGTGTCCACTCCTTTAGCCGTCCAGCCCAGAACTGCGCGAAATCGTGCCCTCATTTCTGGCGGGATTGTGATTCCAACCGTCATGTCATGGTGTTTCATCGCATATTGCTTATATCGCATATCTACCCGCGATTTATGAGCAGACAGCTTTGTTTTCAGGTAACTCATGCCTTTTCCGGCCATTTATTCAACTCCTTTCAGTTGTCGCGCGAGAAAAAATGTACAGTGACGGCGTGAAGCTCGGGCTGAGCCCAGGGGAGGGGGATACGCCCCCTAATTTTTCCGCTGTCGCATTTTAAATCTCTCCTAATATTTTTATCCAGAAATACCTAAGACACGTAAGAAGCCCAATCACGGCTCTGTGGAAGGTTCCTGTTGCCAATTACCTTAGGTTCTTCCTTCTTCACGTTGAATAACTTGTCAGACTTCTGTCTGTTGCATGTCCAGTGAGCCAGCTGCAAGTTCTCCATGCTTGATGGATGTCCGCCTTTGTTGATTGGAACAACGTGATCAACAACTGGACTCAATGGATGTGGTGCCTTGAGTTTCTTATCAATGGGCTTGCCACATATCCCGCAAGTGTTCTGTGTCTTAAGCAGTCGCTTCTTGTTCTTGTCAAAGCCTACCCGGTGGGCTCCTGTTCGGTCAGCTCTTAAAGTCATGTCCCCTCCTTCAATATCAAAATACAAAAAGCCGCCATTTCTGACAGCTTTATCTATATAATATTCTTATGCAATAACAAGCATAGCAATTAACCCTATAGTAATAAGTAAAAGTAAAGCAAATTGCAAATTTTCAATTAGGCTTAACTTTTTAAGTGACGAATTTATGTTATTTGAACTATTATTCAATACATCATTGTTACTCGAATACTCTAATTCTTTCAAACTTTTATCTATATTTTTTATGCCTTCCATACTTTTTTTGAAACTTATTGAAGAAAAATGAATACCTTTTATAAGATTAAAAATTAAAATTAAAACAACATACGCTATGGCTGAACTAATGAGAATGAACTGGTTATTACTACCAATTTTAACCACAAAACTAGATAAAACTGTTGCAACTATTATAAGTATTTGCTTGGAAAATTCATCAACTTTACTATCAATACTTTTATCTACGACTTGATTTAACGTTGATGCTTGTTTAGCCAAAGAGGTTTTTAATCTAATAAAATCTTCCATCTTTTCATTAATAAAAAGAGAATAGTTAGATTTTAATGTCTGTAAAATTCTATCCCAATTGATATTTCTAATCTCAGTATCGCTTAACACTTTACTAAGTATAGTTCTGAATATTTTTAGCTTATCATCATATCTATACTCATCATCAAAAATATATTTAATGATTGAATATATATTGCTGTTATCAGGAGTATCTGGAAGTTTTTCCTTTGAGAAATTCAAAGTTTTGTTATCAGTTAAACTTATCAGATAATCATCACCAATTCTTTTCTCAGCAATTAAATCAATAAATGCCTCAAATATTTCTCTGGAGAACTTCTCCTGTATATTCATAGGAATTAAATCCGGAAGGACTAGTGACTTTTTTTCTGAATAATGTTTATCTTTAAAGAAAGCAGCCCAATTTGTTTTTAATTTAAGTGAGTATTTTTCACTATTATTAATTAAATTTAATAAAATTTCATTATTTATTTTTCTGATATCTTTGAGTTTAAATTTCTTGACCACTTCTCGAAAAATTTCGTTTATATTTTTTTCTTTTATAATATTAATTTGTGTAGTATGGCATAAATCGTATGTTATAACAATTTTAATATCTGCCTCCGTAAAATTAATCTGTTGAAAACTATCCTTCGTGCCTAACTCAACTTCATCAACTTCCACTTTAATTTTATCGTTTAAATCTTCAATAGTCTTTATAAAATAATTTTTATCTTCTGGTAAACTACTAAACTCAATAATTTGTTTCACTAACAAGTTTTCAATTAAGTTGAAACGTTCTATTATATCTGAATGCTTTGAAGAAAAATCAATAATATTATGATATAGGTCTCTCATTATTCATTTCTCCTCTCTAATCCAAGTTATATTGTCTTTTCTAATTTTATTGCATCTCTTTTTACTTCTACTATTATATATGGTTCATCTTTTTTTTCAAGGTTTTTAATTTTTACATCCCCTTCTTCTATGCTCTTTTCTGAGATAACCAAATTAATATTTTTCCCTCCTTTCAAATCTTTAATAATGTTTTTCGAGAATCGACTGGATTCTGCAGTAAAAGAATAAGTAATTGCTGAACTTTGTTTTTTAGCTTCTCTAAAAACTTGCAAACTCAAATCGTCCACATCAATACTATCTTTTTCTAGTTTATCTTCGGATAGAAATTTAGTTTTTAGAGTATGAGTTATACTATCAAAATTTGAATCTCTGCGTGTTGAGAACATATTTCTTATCTCATTTTGTATGTCCTTCTTTTTGAAGTCTGGCAAAAGATACTTACTTAAGACCTTTGGGAATGCCCTAAGCAGAATCTTAGTAACTTCTGTCGGTTTATCCGGGATAATTTCACTATTTAAAAAATCCATAAAATGATTAGTGATATCTGGAGTTTGACGATCAATAACAACTGCATGTCGTATACTCATTTCATCATCACCGACAGTAGTTTCTTGTTCTTTTTTAAAAGTCAAACTTTCTCTTTCAAATACAATTGCTGCTTTTTTTAATTTTGCTCCAGAATCAGGTAACAAATCATTTATTATAGATAAAATATCACCGCTAAGTTGAAGCCCCTTTTTAGCTTCCATTGTGAGTACTCCAAGACATTTTTCCCCTTCATAACTTGAGTCAAATATAATAAGTAGAAAATCTTTTTTCTGTGCTTGAGCCAATTTATTATAAAAACGAGTATTTAAAAGCTTTGATTTTTGATCAAACTTATCATAAGAATCAAATATTCCCTCAAAATATTGCAAAAAAGGAGAATCTATTTTTTTAAACCTACTATTTCTTGTTCTTTTTGATTCTAAAATATCTTTAACATGTTTATTAAAAAATTTTTGAATTTCTTCTGTTAAAGCTCCACTTTCAGCAGTATAGATTTTCCCTGCACTAGGCTTCATACCTGATTCAGTAATTTTATAATGAAAAATCCTTAAGTATTCCAATGTTTAGGTTCCTCCATAATAATACATTAACCCTTATATTATAGCACTAATAATAAAAATATAAAAATACCTGTATTTTTAATTGTTAGATGTTTAAATATATTCTACAGTTAATTGAAAAAATTCAAAAAATTATTATTTAAAGGAATAATCATATCAAAAAAATCTCAGTAAATACCTGCTACAGATTATGCTGGAATCGAACCAGCGCTAACAGTTTTGGAGACTGCTGTACTACCACTATACGAATAACCCTTAATTGTGCGGTTTTTCTCCAACCACAATAACACTCTCATTATTAAGCGACTGACTCAATAGGCTCTACTTAAAGGAGCAACTCTCTAAGCTCCTATTGCTTCTCTTTTAACGTCAGGGCTGAGAACGAAACTCACCAACTTTCACATGATACAGATTTAATATGTTAGCAATATAATCTGTTAGGTTGCCTTATGCTACTCGTACTAAGCGCTTTTCTTATACCAGAATTTCTTCTGTTCACGGCAAATCGGATTGTTTTGCAATTACTAAGGTTTTGAAGAAGATTGCAAACTCCTACCACTAACTTAGCCGAACGACCAGTTACTATTTCCTGCGCCGTCCAATTCTATCCAACGAAAAGACCTATGCTCTATGATTATGTTATTGTGGCACGCCTCCATTTTCACACTAGCTTTTACTAGTTCCTCTATCTCTCACGAGCTTTGGATGACTTTCCAGCAGGGCTATCACCATGCCTCATGTTAGCTACTTTAGGTACTTCCACAAGTACCAAAGAAGGCTCTCGGACAAGTATCACCTTGCTTCAACCGAGATGCACAAATGGGAACTTCAGGAATTGAACCTGAGACACATAGAACTTCAATCTACTGCTCTACCAACTGAGCTAAGTTCCCAAATGCTGGTTTTATCGTCCAGCAACGTCTCGCTACGTAAAGTAGCTCCTAACAGCTATGAACAATGTCAGCACTCTTTACTCAACCGAACTTTTTCATGTGTCTTTGCTTATTTGTTCATGATACAAGTATATCACTGAAAACATGGTCTGTTGTCCACATTATGTGCTATTTTTGTCCAACGGATGTGCAAGCATTATGGCTCCAATCCCGACCATCTTATAATCTCTGCTTTTAGCTCTACATAGCGATTATGAACTGTGCTTCGACTCATTCGCATTTCTTGCTCAATTTCCCATTGTTGCATATTCTTTTTCCAGCGGAGTTCACAGATCATCTTGGCATCTGGGTAAGAATGATACCATGCTTCAATCTGGTTCTTCTGATACTTTAGATTGATTATTTCTGGGTCATTCTCAATCTGCTCCTTAAGTAAAATAGCGCGCTCTTGTTCAGATACACCGCTATATGCAGTGCGAATTCCGAGATTATCAATCTTTGATTTATACCTGTATCTATTTTCAATAGCTTCAATACGCTTGTCAATAAACCCGTTCACATAATCACGAATAAGTCGATCTATTTTGTCAATCTTAGCCATTATTAACACCTCCAAAAATGATATAATAGTGTTAGTAACATAGTATTTGTCAAGCCCGTCGCCAGCGGGCTATTTTTAATGTAATAAATTGTCTAAATTTCCTGTTAACATTGCAACAATCACAATTGCACTTAAGCAAATAAGAACCAGTATAAGAACTATTTCATTACCATGTAAGTTTTTCATCCTACTACCTCTGTTTAATCGCATATCATCCCTCCTTACCTAACAGCAGCCTGCATCTTGAAAAATGTAAATACGTTCTTCTGTTTCAGTTGTTTCAAAAACCGCACTTGGTTCTGGCAACTCTCTCAGCACAGGGTACTTACTATATTCAGATTCCTCATCATTAAGCTCTTTAACTTTTCGCATATATACATCTAGAGCATCACGTCCTACGACAACCAAGCCGCCGCCGTCATGATAGTAATCTGTTAACCCTTCAATATATTCAAAAATATAAACTTTCATTCCTCAACCTCCACAAGCTCAACACCTAGCGCCTTGCTTGCGAGATAGGCAACTGCTAAAGCATTAGCATTTTCAGTTTGTCTATCCCAAAGAAGCAACCGTTTGTGTTCTTTCTCGCTAAAATGCATTCTTGAAAGATTATATATGCTCGAAATACCAACGTCTTTCGGATAAAGTTTTTCGAATCCAACATCCAACAATTCCGCAATTTTCTTCGGTATGCTGAGCTTGGGCTGATTATTTAACGTTGCTTTAGCGTAATCTTGAACATCAGACATTTCAAACGGTAAATCATAAATGAAAATCTGATCACATCCCCAATGATATTCACGACTTGCATTTGCTATTTTTTCTAAAGCTTCAGTTGCTGTTTTTGCTTTAAATTCCATTTTACTCATCTTCCTCTCCTATGTCTGCGAGTGCTTTTTTAATCCATTGTTTATATTTTTCTTTCATGCTTCCTCCGCCTTCTTCATATTGTTTTCTCCTCAAATTCATCTTTTCGTGCCACTTTCTTTGCAATCGTGATAGGCAACCCGTACCGATTCGCAAACATTTTGGCCTTTATTTTGAACTCAGGCAAAAGCATCCCTTTCACGTCCACGACTTTAACCAGTTGCCCAGCCTCATCATAGAAAGTAAAGTCCGGCTTGTAGGCAATCTCACGGTATGCCTTGCCATTCATTCGGAATTTCTCTTGCAAGACAAACTTTTCTTGCATCCGCATGTTCGGATTGTGCTTGTGCAGCTGATAATAAATGCTTTCCGCTTTGCTGTCGAATGTGATGTCATCAACAGTCACTTTCTTTGCGCCGTATTTATGCGCCATCCTTCGCCTCCTTATAGGTATCATCTAGCCAGTCCATGAGCATGAAAGTTTGCTTCATGGCCAGCGGGTGATTATTGTATTTTGTTGATAATTCACCAAGCGACATGATCACCCATGTCCAGAAATCTTCTTCAAAAAATCCGAGTTTGATCGCCTGTGAATTACACTTTTCAATCCATTCTTTTACGTCGCTGAAAAATTTTTCATAGTTCATAGTCGTTGCCTTGCCACCTTCCTGTGTTGGGGTCATAGACAATCAGCTCATTTGTCTGCATCAATCTGAAAAACCAATTCATAGCTTCATCATCATTTTTCAAATAATTCATGACTTCGCTTTTTTCATAGCTAAACTCATGACCAGGAATCGTGTGATAACTCGGAGGCATTTTTCTAACACCATCCAACTTTTTTGAAATTCTACCTTTTTTCATTTCACTTTTTTTCAACCTCATTTTTCTAATTTTTCCATCCACCTCGCGCGATCGGTGGGGGTGTCATTTACTTGTCAAAATCCGCATACCCAGAAACGGATTTGACTTGTCAATACACCTACACACCCCCGTAATTCTAATAACAAAGTTATAGAATTCACTGACACCCTTTTTTTGACAGTGTCAAACTGTCAATTTATACCCTTTTTTGATAGTGATTTAGGGTGTCACTTTTCCGATAATTGACAGGTTTGACAGGGGTATCAATTTCTTGTTAAATTGATAGGTTTGACAGGGGTTTCATTTCTAATGAAATACTAATCTAGCTCTAACCTCATAGAAACAAAACCTTCCTCATCAATCATCAAAACATCCTGATTTTTCAGCCAATTCTTGATTGTATTTCTTGATTTTTCAAAATAGCTTTCAAGCTTACCGATTCTGACAACGCCATCCCCTTCATCAAGGATTGAGAATGCCGAGATTAGTTCATCAGTTGTTTTCTTCTTGCGTTCGGCTTTCTTCTCTGCAGAGTCTCGGGATTTAACGGCCGCTTTTCGCTGATTATAGGGCTTATCCGTCCCCACATAGTCCAAGTCTTTCAACACACCCACCTCATCATGAACGTGAAGCGGATAGTTGAACCACAGATTGACTGGTTCAAACTTGGGAAACTCCCGCAAGGTTCCTTCAAGGCGCCATGCTGTCTGTAATTTGACCCGTTTTTGTACTTCTCCAAGCTCAAAACCTGATATCTGCCAAGCTCTATCATCTCCAAGCGCCGCAGCTAAGTGCTTGCGCATTTCTGCAGCCGATAAGAAATCGTCTTGACCAATCTCGTTTAAATAGCTCGGATTTTCATCACGAATTTTCTCAGCATAGAAGTTAGCCGTTGCCCGCTTCCCTTGCATATCTCGCAAACTGTCAGTCACTTCAAGCTCTATCAAGTCAAGGATAGCATCCGGATCACGCGCAAACACGCCAGACCCAGAAGAACGGTCCATGGACGACTTGCCCCCCTGTGCACCTTTTGAATGGTGGTGACAGTAGATGACAGACGTGCCAAGCTCAGCCGCTACTTTGTCAAAGTTATTGGTAAACTTAGCCATTTGTTCCGCATCGTTCTCTGACCCCGTCAAGACTTTATAAATCGGGTCAATGATAACCGCATCAAACTTCTCTTTCTGGGCTCGTCTTATCAGTTTAGGAGTCAGCTTGTCCATCGGGATTGAGTGTCCCCGCATGTTCCATACATGGATGTTCTGGATATTGGCTGGCTTGATGCCCATGCCTTGGTAAATATCCTTGAAACGTTTGTAGGCTGATGGGCGGTCAAGCTCCATGTTGATATAAAGCACCTTGCCACGCTCACAGTTGAAGCCAAACCAAGGCAGGCCCTCAGCGATAGAAATAGACATTTCCATGAGTGCAAAGGATTTCCCTGCCTTGGACGGTCCAGCGATAAGCATTTTATGCCCTCGGCGTAGCACATTGTCGATCAATACTGGTGCAAGCTGCGGGTCTTCCTCGAACATGCCGGCCAGACTTTCGAACTCTGGCAAGTCATCATTCAAGTCCTCGATCCATTCATGCCATTCTTCCCAGCTGGATTTCCCGATATTGGTATCTATCAGAAACTGCTTGTGTTCCCCACGTATTACGCCAGGCATCCGAGACAATCGGGACGGGTTCTTGTTCTGGCTATCAACTTGCAAGCCATTCTTGTTACAGATTTTGTAGAGATATTCAACCCGCTTTTGATATTCCGCATAGTTGGCAGCCTCCACTTTGACGATGGCATGGACGGACTTTCCGCCCGAATAGACCAAAGCTGCGATAGGTAGTTCAAGCTCACGCATGATGGCGTTCTGCTTTTCAAGACTCATATTATCTGACTCCACTAGGGCAAACTTAAAGTCTGTGACATTCTCGTTTTTGACCCCTTTACCGTCCAGCGGGTTGAATCGAATCCACGCGCCAGCTTCTTTCTTAGAGTCACCAACTGCCCAGCCTAGGTCTTTTTGGTCTTTGTACTTCTCCAAGTCGTTGAGGATTTCCTCGGCTGTCTTGGTGTAGACACCAGACCCTCTGACCGAGTATTTTCCGTCTTCGCGTTGCCAGGAGTCCACCACATAACCGATGTGATCGTCATTGCTGAAAAGCGTTTGAATATAGGTTTGCAGTTGCTCAACTGGATTCCAGTTGTCGCCCGGCTCTTGAATTTCCTTACCCTCGACCCAAGCCTTATCAACAAAGCGATAATCACGCTCATAGCTGATTTCATCGTCCCAGCCGAAGGTCTCCATGCCGTCGCCTTCATATTGGCGAGATAGCCAGCCGTTTTCTTTTGCCTTCATAGTGATAAAGGCACCAGTTACGGGCTGACCACCATTGTGGCCAAGTGAAGCCCACTTGCTTTCCATTTCATGCGCATTGTAGCGACTGTCAGCCTGTGACCAGACATCCCAATCATGGAAGTCATAACCTTCATGTTTCAAAGCCATGCCCACAGATACCCACTCCAGATAATCCAGAGAGCTAGGTGGAATGTATTCAAGGAGCGGTAATAAGTCAAATTTTTCTTCCATGATCAAGCTCCTTTGTACTCACTAGGTTTAATGTCCGCAGGGATTCGCCAGCCGTTGCCCGCGATTCTATCAATCAATGCACGCGCATTGTTGAAAGACCAAGTCCCGACATGCTGGAAGCCGCGGCTTTCAAGGAAGCGAATTTGCTTCGGTGTGGTCAGACTTGCTGCTTTACGTTTGTTCAATTTGTCCAGCAAGACCGTTGCCTTGCCTGCATTTTCGATTTCTTCTGGGAAAATCCCGTATTTTTCAAGTGCTGCAAGTTGCTTATCGCTTGCTGGACCCATTTCCCAGGCAAAGCTTGGGCTGTAGTTAATGAGGTCTTCCGACTGGATAGACATTTCAAACTGCAAGGGGTCAACCAGCTTGCGTTTGCGTTTCTTCAATACTGCTAGCTGTTCAGCCAGTGCATTTTCTCGGTCTTGAACGACTTCGCCCTCTGCGGTTTCCGCAACCTCTTCTAGGTCGAAGGGGATAGGCTCGCCGTCTTCTTCAAGCTCCGCCATTTTCTCGGTCATCTTCTGTGCGATTTCTTCATCTTTGGCGATAAGGTGTGCCGGATGAACCAGCTCATGGCGTTCAGTATGCCAAAGGAAGTCCAAAATCAAACAGTCTTCCTTGCCCTCTGCCAAACGCAAGCCCCGGCCGATACACTGCACATAAAGCGGGCGCGACTTTGTAGGTCTAAGCATAATCACACAATCAACTTCTGGAGAGTCCCAGCCTTCAGTCAAGAGCATTGAGTTACATAAGACGTTATACTTGTCATTATCGAAATCTTCCAAAATTTCAGCACGGTCTTTGGACTCCCCATTGACCTCCGCAGCTTTAAAGCCTTTTTCATTTAGGATGTCACGAAACTTCTTGGAGGTCGCAACCAATGGCAGGAAAACCACAGTCTTTCTGTCTGAACAATACTTAACCATCTCATCAGCAATTTGATAGAGATAAGGGTCTAAGGCAGAGCCAACATCAGATGCCTTAAAGTCACCAGCCGACATGGAAACGCCAGACAAGTCAATCTTAAGCGGAATAGTCAGAGCTTTCATCGGTGACAGATACTTGTTCTTAATAGCCTCAGGTAGTGAATATTCATAAGCCAACGATTCAAAGAACTGACCGAGATTTTTCTTGTCGGTACGGTCAGCTGTGGCTGTCACGCCCAGCACCTTTGCACCGCTGAAGTAGTTTAAAACATTCTGATAGCCATTGGCCATGACATGGTGAGCTTCGTCAACGATGATGGTGTCATAATAATCAGGCGGAAACTGCTTGAGGCGCTTTTCTCGCATGAGGGTCTGGACTGATCCGACTGTCACACGGAAAAATGAATTTTTAGCCGTTTCGTCCGCCTTTTCCACCGCAGACCTTAGCCCTGTGACCTTGTAGAGCTTATCAGCCGCCTGATTCAACAATTCCCCACGATGTGCCATGATCAGCACTCGCTCTCCTTGACTGACCAAGGTGCGCGTGAGGTCTGAGAATGTCACAGTCTTTCCCACCCCTGTTGGTAAAACAAGCAGCGTATTCTTCACGCCGCTTGCCCATTGTTCTTGTATTTTTTCATTTGCTTCAATTTGATATGGTCTAAGCTCCATCTTTCTCTTCCTCTAAGTCAAGTGTCATCTGCGGGTTAGCTTCTTTGTCCAACTTATCGCGCATGGCCACAGCTTCATCAAATTCATCATCTTCTGTAAATTTGACGGTTACAGACATTGAATTCATTTTGTAAGAAAAATCATACTCGTTATCAAGCAGCCATTGCATGAATTTCTTGGTTGCTTCCTCAAATTGAAATTCAAATTTTCCCGTAATTGTTTTAGTTACATATAAATCCATGTTTATCCTCCGAAGTTATATCCGCCAGTCTGCACTCCTGGGAATGGTTTGACAGGTGGCTGTGTTTGCGGCTGCGGTTGTTGCGTTGCTGGTTGAGCTTGTGAGTATAATTGGTCTTGTGGTGACCACGTTGCAGGCTCGAGGAATGCCTTAATATCATTGGCTTGACCGGGGTTTCCGTCTTTGTCCGTATAGTTACGTACTTTGACCTCAGCTTGTCCTGTTGCACCGAGTACCGCTTGCCAATTCGGGCGCACAGGCTCGCCTTTTTTCTTCTGACCAATTGCCACAAAGAATTGAGATATGCGCCACTCTCCTTTTTTATAAAGGTAAAGTTTTTCTGTTAGCGTTGCGGTCTCTCCTGTCGTGGGATTCGTAACTCCAAGTGTCAGAACAGCCATGTTGGTACCCGTTGGGACTTTACTTGTGAAGTTTGGATTCGGTTGATAAACGCTGCGCTCAAAGTTGGTTACTTTGAATGGATAGTTGCCCGCAGGCAAGAGGGTAAAGTTACTTTCGTTTGAGATTTCATCATCCCAGCCAAATGTTTGCATTTCGTCATTCATATTTTAATTCTCCTTTTAATAAGCCCGTTTGGCTTTGATTTGTTCAAAAATATTGTTCCATTGTGCGACAAGCCCACCTTGAACCAGTTCGTCAGGGTAATCCTTGACGGGTGTTTCTGGTGGCATGTAGCCTTTTTCAACTACAATGGCTTTGATTTCGTCCTCCGTGACCTCATTAGCGGCCATGAGTTGAGCAAGTGCAGGGTCAATCTCTGGATCAATGGCGCTTGGTTCACGCGCAAATTGATTTTCTCCCACAATCTCACCACCACCTGGCACCCAGTTACCTCCTTGTGGCTCAGGTTCAGGCACTGTCACAGGTGCTTGAAAGATATGTGCGATATTTGCAAAGTCAAAAGGTAATTTGTCGGGTAAGTCGTGTCGGTTCTTAGCGTCCCAGACGGGGTGGTGGGTGGTAAACATGACACGCTGGCCGCCTGTCGCTTTTTTAGATTGCGTTTTGGCATCCGTGACGATGGTGGTTTCATAGTTTGCAAAGAGGAGCATATCAGCCCACTCTTTGAGCAAAGGCGCTGACTGCTTGGAAAGTTTGAGCTGGTAGCGGTCAAAGGCCCCCATCTCGTCGGGCTTTTCAAATTTCTTGATTTCCGCATGAGCGGTCACCACAACGTTGATTCCCAAATCGGTTAAATCAGATAGCTTATTGAGCAATTTCCCGAATTCCTCTTTGACCATAGTGTAGCCCTTGCCATAGCTCAAGTCCTCAATAGAGTTGATGTTATTGCGTGCGATAACAGCATTGTTAGTTAAGGTTTCCGCCCAATCAGCCGTGTCAATAATTAAAGTTTTCCACTCCATTTTTTGCTTGACATGTTCAACTTCATCTAAAATCATTTGCCAACTGGTCGGCTTCGGAAGTCGTTTAACGTCCATGTTTTTTGTTGACCCTTCCGTATCGATAAATACAGGCTTTGGAAACTGTGAAGCAAAGGTAGATTTTCCGATACCTTCAACGCCGTAGATGACAACCTTTTGTGCGATCGCTGTCGGTCCGCTTGTAATATTAAAATTCATCTTATATCTCCTCTGGTTCTTCTTTGATATATGGCGTGTCTTTAATCAATCCTTCTGACTTGAGACGTGCATAATTAGCGCGTGATTTAACAACCTTTGCATAGCTCTTCATGCACAGGATTTGCTCATACAACATATCGTGCTCATTCTGATCTAACATCAGTGTTACAGAAGCGATTTCAGCTCTTGCAATGTCTGATGATAATTCTAAATATTTATCGCGCAAGTCATTAATAAGTCCTTCTGGTGTTTTCATTTTGTTCTCCTAAAATTGATACTTTGGTTTTTCTGGTGCTGCCTGTGCAACTTCCTCGCCATAGCCATCGCTGATGATAATTGAGCACTCATCGCCTGTGGAAACTCGTGTCGCGATAGCTTGCAGTTCCTCCTGTTCTAGCCATTGTCCGAACTCCTTGAGCGTGTCAAGGTCCATCTGCTCCAGCTTGTCGATTAAGATAAAGCCACAGTCTGGTTTGAGCTTACGTACAATGGCAGTCGATACCTTGAGCTGTTCAGCCCCTGACATGTTGTCCCAGCGTTGACCTTTATAAATCAGCTCGCCTTCGGAAACAGATAAGTCAGACAGTGGCAAGTCGGCATCTTCAAGCAGCTTGGATTTTTCCAGTCGCACTTGTTCGATTTCATTCGTCATGGTGTCATACTGATCTTTATATTCCTGTGCGTCCTCATTTGCCTTGTCTTTGTCAAAGTTAGCCCGCACCTTGCGATTCACGTCATCAATCTGTTCAATGTTGCGCTCAAGCTCCTCGGTTGACTCATCTTGTAGGTCAAGCGCCGACTTCTCAGCGATTTCAAGTTGTCGTTCAACTTCGGCGCGTTCTTCAATCAATCTAGCAATCTCAGAATCAAGCTTTTCTTGTCGCTCTTTGAGGCTATCCCTCTGGGCTCGTATGCGCCCATTTTCGGCATTTTTCGCCAATATGGCTTGTTGTTCACGGATTAACTCGGACGCGCTAACAAGCTCCTTAGGGGCTTCTGTATAGTAGTTCATTTCAGCCGCAAACTTTTTCTTTTGGTCTGCGATTTGCCCAATGGTTCGGCGCCTGTTGTAAAGCTCTGCTTCCTTTTTCTCCAGCTCAAACAGTTGGTCGCCAACTCCGATGATCTGGAGCAAGATTTTAGCCTTATCCGCATTTGATGAATCTATGAACTTTGGCAAGTTAATCGCCAACTCTTCCACGAAGCTATTAAGCAGCTGTTGCCCAGCTTTGTTTCCACTTGGGTCAATGACTTTTAAATCACTGTTTTTACCGTCTCTGCGGATTTCCAAGCCGTTACTCATGACAATGTGCAGATTTGGCGGCAGTACGCTGCCCTCGCGTTTTGCTTGGCTAGGCTTGTATTTATTGCCACCAAGCGCCCAGGCAATAGCATCCAAGATTGAGGTCTTGCCTTGCCCGTTGCGACCACCTATCACAGTCAAGCCGTTCTTTGTAGGTTCAAGTTTTACTGCTTTAACCCGTTTTACATTTTCAATTTCAAGTTTATTGATTTTAATCATGTTTCCTCCGAATTTTTGATATAATCAGAGTAGAATCTTGCAAAGTTTCTACTCAGCTCCTAGTTGCCGCCAGGAGCTTTTTTGCTTGCCATGACTTGCCGATTCAAATCATTGATAATGAGTTGATTATCTTCATCCTTGCGGTCAAAGAATTTATGGAGGTCTTCAGCATACGTTTCCCAGTCTTCCCAACCTTTACGAAGATATTCAACTTCTTTCCGTAAAAATTCATTTTCTTTTTCAAGCTCTTTTTCACGAGCTGATTTTATCCCGAACATTTTTAATCATTTTCTAGCGAATAACCGCTTTTAGCTTTTTCAACTCCTGTCTGTATTCAGGCGTATGCACATACTGCATAAATTCTTCTAACTCTTTAAAGCGAATTCTACTACCGCCCATAAATATCCCTGAGCGGAATTTAGGTAGCATTGCCATTTCTTTCTTTCGCCTGTAAACCGTAGGAGCTGAGATACCGAATTTATCTGCGATGTCTCTAGTAGTTAAATAATCATCTGGTTTGTATGTCATTTGAATCTCCTTTCTATTTACTTATATTCGTAGTTTCTCGATTACTCCTCTGCTATAATTAACTTGGACAGAAGGATGAGTTCTGTCTAGTTTATAGAAAGGAGGAGAATATATATGATCTACATCTGTAACAAAAATGCTGATGACAAGGGAAGACATGAGGTCCACGTTTCTTCCTGTACTCATCGACCTTTGCCAGAAAACACTCTAGAACTTGGTTACTTCAATTCTTGCCATGAAGCAATTAAGTCTCTTGAAGAATCAAACAAAGGTAAAGAGTTCAATTTTGATGGATGCTTCTACCGCTGCAAGCCATGCCATCATGGTTAATATTTTCAAATTTGAAGAACTAGCTTACGCTGTTTCTTTATTTTTTTGTACAGTTTGACGATAATCTTCAATTGATCTAAATTGAATAACTTCTTCTAGATGTTTCATGTATTGCCGTTTAATCCCTGATTCAATTATTAGCTGTTGTTCAAGGTGCTCAATAATTTTGATTAGTTCTTCTTTAGAACGCTCGCCATAGCTGATTTTTACCTGTGCCATTATTTACTCTCCTCTTTCTAGTTAAGTTCCATTGGGAATATTTCTGTTAACTTCGCAAGTATTTCAACAGCCTTAGGACCACCGTCCGTTTTGTTTAAAGCATTGCGTAGCTGTTGCTCACTCGTTCCCTCAAGTGCATAAGCTAACGATTTAATAGAAATACCTGTTTTATCGCGATAATTATTCACTGCTGTACGATATTTTTCAAGTGCTACTTCCGTCATTTTTCCGCTCCTTTCAAAGTATTTGTAAAGAGAAAATTATATTATTTGCTATATAACATTTGACATATGAGTACAAATATCATACAATGAATGCATAGTTAAAGAGCCTATTAAACACTTTACAAAACTTGCTTGGCGGCGTTGTTCATTTAGTATTTATTTAGGTTTTCTTTATCAAAAATATAATTTTTCTTTACAAGGACTATTGTATTATATCTGTACACAAATGTCAAGTGTTTATGTACTTTTTTCATACAATATTTTTCTTGTACTGTCTGAAAGGTTGATACAAGTGAATTTATACGAAAAAATAAAAGAACTTGCAGCTCAAAAACATATCTCAATTCGACAACTTGAAGAAAAACTTGGAATTGCTAATGGGACTATTCGCCGATGGAATAAAACCAATCCATCCGCTGCTGCAATTACCAAAGTAGCCGACTACTTCCACGTTTCTGTAGACTACTTACTTGGACGTAAAGAATTGCCAGAACAAAATTTTTCTCCAGAACTCAATGAAGCTATAGATAATGCTGAAGCTTTTGAAGGCACTCCTCTCACTGATGAAGATAAAGCAATACTACGTGGAGTTATTTCTGCATATTTGGAAAATAGAGATAAAAATAAAAAATAAGGATTTTAATGGACTGGAAAGACATTATAAAAGAGACCGGGATTGAAGTCATCTGGGTCGATAAAGACTATTCGAAAAGTGGTAGCTTTATTGCTAAATGTCCTGAGTTCCCACATGGCGCAATAGTATTGGGCATAGGATTAGAAGAAATAATGGTTGAGCCTGTTGCCCTGCATGAAATAGGTCATTTAGTTGCTGGAACAATGCTCACCGCAGTCAATAATCGATTGAAATGTATCACACATAATAAGAATGAGGCTAAAGCAACCAGATACCTAATTCACAGTATATCAAGCACCTTTGTTTCTGAGAACGAAGAAAATCTTGCTTATGCTACTGCTTCTAGATTACTTGAACATCTTCACATTGCGCCCACATTTGAAAACATCCAAATTGCAGAACAAGAAATTAATATCGCCCTTGAAAACCAAAGGGATTTAATTTTTTGAATATTATATTACAAAATAGATACTTTTGTATAATTTAATTGTTTATTGTTTCAATTAGATAATAAAATTTACATTGAGTTTTAGAGTTAAGTTAAATTGAATGGTCCTAAAACAATTTTTTTGAAAAAACGCCCAATCCTTGAATGGCACAAAAAAGCTAGGTGGAAAGTTTATACTATGTCTTATATTTTAGTCATCGTCATGCTCACAGCTCTCATTGCTGCCATCGTTTACTTTATCAAGAGAAAACGGAAAGCTGGATTAGTCGCTTTAGGTGTCGCTGCTGTTAGCTTTATAATTATTGGCATTTCTCCTAGCCCAAGCGAAACAGAATCAGCCAAAGAATCTGAACCAAATACCGAACAAACTGGCGCTGAGCAGGCTAAGAAAGATGAAGAAGCCAGAGCTAAACAGGAAGCAGAACAAAAAGCTAAAGAAGAAGCCGAGGCCAAAGCAGCTACTGAAGAAAAAGCCCGAGCTGAGGAAGAGGAAAAACTTAACTCCTTTCACCAAGGGAGCGAATGGCTTCGAGTATATCATGCACTGGTTTCTAAGGGTTATACTGTTGAAGCAAGTTTCACTGACGATGAAGCTGGTAGATTCAAAGCAAAAATTAACGGCAATCCTATTGACATAGTTAAAGATTTAGACCCAACTAACCAAGAAGACAGGCTGTCTGTTGATGCTTTCGTGGTAGATAGTATCACTTTAGATGGTAATGTGGCAAAAGTAATAGTGAATTAGAACAAAAAAAGCCGCCTAAGCCTTGGCAACTCACAAAATTTGACAAATTCGGTCGTTATGATATAATAATCTTAACGAAAATAAGTTGAAGCATTGCTTCACCATTTGACCGAGGGACTGCCAAAAACCCTCGGTTTTTTATTTTAAAAATAAAAAAACACCCCTCTGCCAAAGGGGTGAGTAGTGGACTAGCGGCGCTTACGCCAGTCTTTCAACCAGCCCTTGACCAGCTCAAGGACTGCTCCGACCACTATCGGAGCGACAACTGATACGAAAATAAGTTGAAGCATAGACTTCACCTCCTCCCTAAGGCGTGATTGCATCAGAAAGGTGCGCCGAAAATTATTATAGCATAGTCTGAGTTAAAAATAAAAAAGCCGTCCAAGTTTGGCGACAAGGGGCGGTAATATCATGAGGTAAAAATCAAATGTGGGTAGAAGATTTAAACAACGGCAAATTCAAGTACTGCGAGCGCTATACAGACGTTAAAGGCAAAACACGTAAAGTTGCAGTCACTCTTGAAAAAAATACTGACAGAGCCAGAAATGAAGCTGCCAGACTACTTTATAATAAGATTGAAGCAAAGAAAGAAAAACAACTTCAAGAAAACGATACTTCTTCTATTACATTTTGGGAAGTCCAAGATCAAGTTCTCGAATTAACAACAGAAACAGTAAAATCAAGAACAAATGCCGCACGAGAATCTGTAAAAAAGAAAATCAGAGAACATATAACCAAATATACCTTACTTAGTGATATTAGCTCTACATATATTCTAGATATTCTGGAAAAACTATACTATAAAAAGAACTACTCCTTCCCCTATATAATTAGTATAAAGGCAGGTTTTAATTTGGTGCTAGAATATGCTGTTGCTAAAGGATATATTCAAACTAATCCCATACAAAAAGTAAAAATAAAGCGAAAAATAGAAACCCTTGAACAGCGAGAAGCAAAGAAAAACAAGTACTTAGAACAGGAAGAATTGAAGGACATCATAAGACAAATGAAAGTCATTCATAAAACTACAGCTCTCATTATAGAGTTTATGGCTTTAACTGGACTAAGGTACAGCGAGTGCGTTGCTATACAAGAAAAAAATATTAAAGGAAATATTTTACACGTAAACGGCTCTTGGGATAATATAACTTATAAAAAAATTACAACTAAAAATTTATATTCCGATAGAAAAATTGTGCTTACTCAACGCTGCCTTGATATCATTGATGAACAATTAGCTATAAGTAAAGACTATTATAAAGGAATGAAGGAAAATTATATATTTGTTAATCGAAATGGAACTCCTGTACTCATTTCAACAACAATCGACAGACTAAAAAAGTTGGATACTAATAAAAAAATTACAACTCATATATTCAGACATACCCATATTGCTCTTTTAACTGAACTTGGTATACCTCTAAAAGCTATCATGGAACGGGTAGGACATAGCAACCCAAATACAACTCTTGCTATTTATTCTCACGTCACAGAGAAAATGAGCCAAAATATTATTGAAAAACTAGAAAAAATAGACCTCCAATGAGATCTATCTTTTGTTTAAAAAGGGGCAGAAAAAGGGGCAGAAATTTGATAAAAGTTGATAAAATTTGATTTATTTTATCTCTCACCAAAAAATCAAAAGGGTCTACAAAGCCTTTTACTAACTACATTTGATTAAAGGTGTATTATTATGACTACATTACACCATTCATTTCCTTAATAAAAAGTCTATTGCTTTTATTATAGCATAAAATCGCCCTCTCTTAGGCGATTTTTTTAGTCTAAAACTCTTATCAATTATTAAAACTTCACTCACAAGTTGTGAACAAGTATTCTTTTCGCTCCCTGATTTCGAGTTCTCTAAGTGATGTCCAAACCATTTACTTGCAGTCTTTATTCATAGAAGAATCCCTGAATTTCTCACTTTATATTATGAATGACTTTGGCAGACAAAATTTTGTTCTGAATTCATTTTTATAATGTCACCATTCATGTGGCAATTCCATTCTTTTGCCCCGAGCTCTTATCTACTTGATCATGATAAATAAATAATTAATTAATAAAAAAACAGTGATTGAGCGAAAAAACTGAGGATTGTTCCTTATTCTGAAAGCAGTTCAATCATTTTTTCAAGAATTTCTTCTCTACTCTTGCTTCTTTTTAAATAATCGACATGATATTTTTCTGTTAATATTTCGATGAGAGCGGGAAAAAGTTGATTAAAACATTTGGAATCTTCAGGATTAATCGTAAAACTAATGATAAGGTGGATGACTTGATTGTCCCAATAGAGAGGCTCTTCTGGCTTCAGTATGAGCATTCCTGTCTTTTTACCCTCGTATTTTATGGAATGAGGTATAGCGATACCACTACTAAAAGTTGTTGGAGACAAACTCTCACGTTCAAATAGTTTTTCAACAAAACCCTTCTCAGAAAAGCCATTTTTAAAAAACCATTCGCCAATCTTTTCAAAAATCTCTGACTTTTTAGGTTCTCCTTTTAATTTCAAAAAAGCATTTTCCTGAATCAGTTGAGGTAAAAATGTACTCAAAAAATTTCGATATTGCTTATGATTGATACGGTCAATAGCTTCTCTAATGCGCATAAAATCTTTTTCCGTTAAGAATTCATGAATATGTACATACTCATACTGGTGTTCCTTCAATCTTTTACCAGATGATAGGACAAGGTCAACATCCTCTACAGTTTTCAAACTATTTGCCACAAACAAAAGCTCATCACCAAAGCGTTTTTCTAAAAGTTCAAGAACTCTGTTTTCACGATTAAGGTAGTCTGATATTTTAAGTTGGGTTCGTATCTTACTGGCACTTTGCTTTTGGTCGTCTAAAAAAGAACCAAGATGAAGTGCTAAAAAGGCTATTTCATCTTCCTCAATTTCGATGTCTAAGTCAAGCGCAATGAGTGAAGAAAGATAGACTGCTATATCAAACAAAATAGGATAACGCACTTTTATTTCAATGACACTCAGATTTCTTTTCACTTTCTTATCCTTCACTCTGTTGTAAAGATTTTGAGTATGGAGAAGCAAGCGCATGAGAAATTTTTCATCTGTGAAATCTATTAAAAAAACATCACTGATTTCTTTTAAGGCCCGATGAAGACTGTCTGATACTTCTTTAGCAACATATGTGTCAACCTGTTCATGATGATATCCCTTTTCTCCGTCACAAAGTAAGGCAAGTTCAAGTTTATCTTTCTCTCCTAAAATAATGCCATAATTTTCCAAAAGCCACTGTGAAATCTCTTCAATCATTTTTAAAGATGGACTGGAGAAACTTTGTTGTCCTGTTAATTTTTGCTGATGTATAGCAATAATCAAGTGCAATATAAAATTTTGGAAAAAATAATTGTTGACATAAAAGCTATGACGTTTAAAAATAATCCTACAAGCTTCTGTCATTTCTGATAGGGAAATTTCTCCTAAAAATCTTTGCATTTCTTCTTCCAAACTATGGATACTGTCCCCTTGTTGCCGGATTAACCGCATGATAAGATGACGCTTTTTATTATAGTTTCCTTTTAAATAATAATGGAAATCATGTTGAGAGATAAATAACCCCTCATCGCTTATCATCTTTTGTAACACACCCATATCTTGGCGTATTGTTGCATCCGAGACCCATAGTTTTTCTGACAACTCAAACAGACTAACTCCCGCCTCATCGTTTTTCAATAGTAATTGTAATATTGCAAAACGACGACTATTTATAGAATCATCAATTTGTCCCCCCTCAATTTCTTGTTGCGCATTATACTTATAGCCTTCACGACTTGTTTCAATAAGTTCTGGTGTTTCCTCATTAAGTTGTTTTACATAGTAGCGAATGCTCCGATCGGTCACCCCCAACATCTTAGATAACTCTGCACCGGAAATAAAGTGTTGTTTCCTATTCTTTTTCAGGTATTCTAAAAGAATTTCTTTTTTCTTCATCACTTACTCCTGTTTATTTATTTTTTCATCAAAAATAGGACAGTATGCCAAAAAGGAGTTAAAAACTCCTTAAATTTCTGCACCATTTGTTGCAATAACCCTTTGATACCAACCAAAACTATCTTTTTTCAAACGTTTTCCAGATCCCTTGCCTTCATCATCAATATCAACGTAGATAAAACCATAACGTTTAGACATCTGTTGCGATGAACAACTCACAATATCAATCGGTCCCCATACACAATAAGCAATCACTTCTGCACCTTCATAAATCGCATGCCCAACTTGCTCAATATGTTGACTTAAATAATCTGAGCGATAATCATCGTGGACCTTATTATTGATTACTTCATCATACATGCCGAAGCCATTTTCTGCGATGATGATTGGTTTTTCATAGCGATCCCAATACTGTGATAAGGTATTATAAAGCCCTTTAGGATCGATGTTCCAACCCCACGGGTTGGCTTCCAAATGTTCGTTACGAGTAACATCATAAGGAATATGAGTATTTTTCGATGAATCCACCATTCGTGAGAAATAATAAGAAATCGCTAAATAGTCCATTGTATTCTCACGGAGTATCCGTTTCTCCTCCTCAGTTATTTCAATATGCAAGCCCTTTTCAGCAAAATAATTTAGGGCAACTTTTGGATATGCTCCTCTAAATTGCACATCCGTAAACATATATTGCATCCTATTGTGCCAGAGCGCAAGACTGATATCATCCGGCTTACATGAAGCTGGATAAGCGGTGCCATCCGCTACCATTGTCCCCACTTGGAGATCTGGTAGGTTTAAAGATTTAGCGTATTTTTGGATCAAAGCCGAAGCTACCATCTGATTGTGAACACCTTGATACAGTGCTTCTTCTTCGTTTTCATACTGGTCTTTACAGATGCCAAGAGAAAGAAAGGGCTCCACTTGTATCATATTGATTTGATTGATCACTATCCAGTATTTTACTTTTTTACCAAAACGGTCAAGTAAGACCTTACCATAACGCACAAACATTTCAATAACTTTCTTGTTTGCCCAGCCTCCGTATTCTAAAGTTAAATGAATTGGTGTTTCATAATGAAGCATCGTAATGATTGGTTCCATACCGACTTGGCGTATTTTATCAATCATTTTTTCATAATGTTCAAGTGCTGCTTCATTCGGCTCTAGTTCATCTCCCTGAGGGAAAACTCTAGACCAATCTATTGAAGTTCGAAAAGCTTTCATTCCTGTTTCTGCCAGCATTTCCAAGTCTTCCTCATAGGTATTATAAAAATCTATACCATGACGTTTTGGATAAAAATGTTCCGTATCCGTAATTGCTTTCCTTACTTGTTCTAAGGTCATTCCTTCTTGTTCAAGACGTTGAATCTCCATGTTGTCTAATCCTTTGTGATAGGGTTGGACATCAGAAGAATTAGGCATTTTACCATCTTGATTGTAAGCTCCATCAGCTTGTGATGCAGCCTGTGCGCCAGCCCAAAGAAAATCTTCTGGGAAATACGGGTATTTATTGTTTTTCATTTTATGCTCCTATTTTTTATATTAAACTTCATCTTCTTCAGCCCATTCTAAGTCTTGCTGCACAGCTTGTTTATCATAGACTTTGAAAAATGGGAAATAGACAATCCATGAAATCATAAAGTAAACAAGAACAAAGACAACACCAGCGACAGAATGAGTAATCAACCAACCTGCTATCGGTGCAGGTGTATACCACATTTGGAAAGGCATATATGGTATCGGAACAAGTCCAAGCTTCATCACTATCCAAAGTAAGATTGGTCCTAATAAACCATTAATCCAAAACGGAAGCATAAGGATGGGATTGAAAGCAATCGGTGCGCCAAAAACCAGAGGTTCATTAATGTTGAAAATCGAAGGGACAATGGAAGCTTTACCAATCATACGTAAACGCTGTGATTTAGCCATAAAAGCCATCATAATACAAAGCGACAGTGTTGCACCACCACCACCGATAAGTACCAGTGTCACAGCCTCAACAGTAAAAATATTTGTCGCTGCTTGACCATTTGCGACGAGCTGCTGGTTCTCAGCAATGGCAGGCAACATAATAGCATAAGAGACGGGTGTGATAACCCAACTTGAAATCCCAAATGAATAAAGGAAAGAAAAACCAAGGAAAATCAAGATTGTCAAGCCCCAAAAGCCTTGCCCCAAGTTCACTAGCGGATTAAAAATAGAATTAATGACTTCATAGATATTGATTTTAAGCTGGAAGGTAAAAAGCCAACCAATACTTAAAACAGTGATAATCGGAAATAAAGTATTAAACCAAGTAGCAACAAAATCAGGTAAAGCTGAGTCTTCACTTATAAATTTAAGTTTTGTAAAAACGTCCATGATTAAACCTACAAAAAGCCCCGCCAACAAAGCTGCAATCATGCCCCCAGTGCCAAAAGTATTGATGTCAAAGCTGATGATGCTCGTTTCTGGATTGATTGTTGGAAAAACAATCATCAGGAAGAAAGCCAAACCGGCAAGCCCTGCTTGTTTTTCAATACTCGTGTGTTTCTTTTGCTTCATAAGAGCGCTTGGAATCAAGTAAGATAAGAAAATTGAAAAGAGTCCAAAAGAAAAAGTTGAAATCATCGAAAAATCAGGAAACCAGCTCACATAAGTGGTCACAATCGATAAAATTGTTGCAAAGGAACCAATCAAAATCATCGGCATACCAGCTAAAATTGCATCTTGAATGGCTGCAACCCAAGCGTTTTTGGCGAATTTATTTACTTTCGGTGCAAAAGATTCCGTCATCCACCCCATAAATTTATCCATTTTCTTTTTCCTCCAGTCGTTTATAAAGCTTAATGATTTCTTTCACTAAGTTGTGTTCTGTTTTGACCGTCATCACATGGTCTTGAGCATGGCCGAACAATGATGAATAAGGAATTTCAATTCCTTCCGCTTCCTTTTGTAGAGTTGATGTCTGTGCACGATGGGCCGCTATAAGCTCATCATTAGCTTCTTGCATCATTTGATCTGCTTGAACAAATTCTCCTTGTGATGCTTTATCTGCTGCTTTAAAGATTGCTTCACGTGCATTTCCAGCATGTAAAATTGCGCCCATTGAGACCATAGCAAGATCATCTCGTTCAACAGTTTCTATATTTTCCATATTTTCCTTTAACTCCTTGCTTTCCTTTTTACTCTGCTTCAAACTGCTTTAGAGCAAACTCAATGAGTCCTTTACCGTCAAGCGAACCATAGACACGCTGGGGGATGATATTATACTTCACATTATTAGCCTCACATAATTCTTTGACTTCATCAATCATATATTTTAGATGGGGGGCAACCAAAAGTAAGTCTGTTTCCGGAAGAAGCGATGCAACTTCAGTTTCACTTTTTGCTTTAACTTCAACGTCTGCACCCAGCTTTTTAGCGGCCTTTCGAGCTGCTGCTGCCATAAAACCCGATGATGCACCAGCACCACATGTTAAGAGGATTTGTTTCGTCATATGATTTCTCCTTTTTTCTTTCACTAATCCCTGAGAGCACTTCTAAAAACTCATACTTTGTCACTTTAGCTCAAATTTCCGGCCTGATATCAACGCTCCTCACACTCGAAAATCTTATCTCAGAGGCAAAGAGCAGCAGCTTTTTATAGATATTCTCAGCTTATGAAAGTATTTCTTTGATGATTTCATTCTAGCACGATATGTTAGCGCTATCTTCTATTTTTATTTCCTAGTATTAGGAAACTTTTTTAACCTGTCTGATTACAAAAATAAATTGCTATAAAAGTAAAAAGGCGACTGCTTTCAGTCACAATACGCAAGAAAAAGTGCTTGACTCACAAAAAAAGACCAAGCAAGAGCTTGATCTTCATTTGATTTAACACGACTCTAAAACACGGAATGACGCAGAGTGCTGCTTTTGAGAATTTGAGAACTATTCAATTTAACACGACTCTAAAACCGCAAGTGTCGATTGGGTCAGTGAAGTTGAGTTTGAGAACCATTCAATTTAACACGACTCTAAAACTTTAGGAAATCCTAGCATCTCAGCAACATTGTTTGAGAACCATTCAATTTAACACGACTCTAAAACAATGGAATGACATCGATATCCCATTAGCAAGTTTGAGAACCATTCAATTTAACACGACTCTAAAACTCGTCGACGTCGCTTGTCACGTTTCTTGCTGTTTGAGAACCATTCAATTTAACACGACTCTAAAACCTCAAATTTTCATAATTGAAATTTTAGATCATTGTCGTTCGGCAGACGAATACCTTCAAAACTAATGGTTCAATCGTATTTATCTGTTCTAATTATATCACATTTTCCACGACAAAATAGTCTTCATCAACGACAACTCGCTTCAAATTTTTAAGTTCTTCTACTTCTTCACTGTCTAAAAATAACACCGTTTGCTGGTTCAAATTCGCCGTTTCAATAATCAACTGATAATCCAAGGCAGGCATAAGTTGGCCCAGACCATAAAAAATAATCAACCCCTGGTGGTTAAATTCCTTCAAAACATTCAAAATCAACTGCGTACGTTCAAAAATAGAACTTGTTTCATCTTTGATTCTAATCTTCAAAAATTTGAACAGTTCTTCAACTTTATAGTTATAAGAGATATCTAGCTCAATATCTAAATCTTCAAAAATCTGACGATTGAAATATTCAACCGTTTGACCATAGGTCGCTTCAATAACCGTTTTTTCATTCATATCCAAGGTATCGATGATTCTCTTGAACAACATTTTCTTAATGGTCAAATTATCTAAATCAAATAGCAAAGGATGTTGAACTACGGTCACATTTTTTAAGGATTTAAAATCATCATTAAAGAGCAAAAACCGATAATCAGGATCAAGTCCCTTGTCCATTTGATAAATCGCATAAGCAAGCTGGCCATAAATATCAACAGATTTGACCACCAGCTGGTTAGCCTGATTTTTCAATAACTGCACTGGTGCATCTAAAATCGGAAAATTAATATTCATACAATCATCCTTCCCCTAGAAAGACCACGCGCGCGTCAGAATTAGCCACAGTCTGATTGCGTTTGCCCAAAATATAATCCATTGAGGCAAACTGCTTCTCTGTGACCTTCAGAATAACTACATGTCCCTCTTTGGGCTTATTTTTGAGTACGCGCGATTTAACTGTGTTGGCCTGAGTATTGTTCAGCGTTAGCTTGCTGTACACGGAATACTGAAGCATGACCCAACCTTCACTGATTAAGAACTTCCGAAATTTGGCATAGGCCTTACGATTTTCTGCCGTTTGCATAGGCAAATCAAAAAAGAGTAATTGACGCATATATCGATAACTCATACTTTCTCCATATTTTCCCAAGTATATTCAAAAATCGGAACCTCATTTGACGCCTTATGCAGGCAATCAATGACTTTTTTCACATAAATTTCAGCAATATTGATTAAATATTTATCCTGACCTTCAAAATGATAGGTGCGATTATAGATTTCAAAAAGTTGACGTTTGATTTTGGGAAATTCTTCTATGCGATTACAATACACAATTTCGTCAATGAGTGGCCTGAAGGGTTCCATAAGGTCACTTGCAAGATTGTAATGATTGAAGACATTGCTGTGCTTGAGACCTAGCTGTGTCAAACAGCCATTTTTCACAATTTCCCGAGAAAAAATAGACAGTAAAAGGGCATAACCATAATCAAGACTGGCATTGATATCATTTGTTTGCTCACGAGTAAAATTTTTGCCAAAAAGTCCATTAAAATAAACTTTGGCTGCGTGCCCCTCACGGTTGCTTTCATCGTATAGATTGAGTTCATTGATATAACCCACAAGCATACCGTATTCCGTTTCTAAACCTTGGGATTTCAAATGTCTTGCTTGATTAGTGATTTTTTGCTTAATGACCGCTGTCCATACTGTCGCTTGAATGTCTTCCGACCAAGCAATTTGCTGGGCAATAGCTCGGCTTGAATCATGACTGCCGTAATAAGCTTGCAACTCCGCTGAAGGCAGGCGTTTTTCATCACAGAAAATCAATTTTATTTTGTAGCTGATGAGTTTGGCCACTAAAGCTGAAGTGATAACAATATCAGTAGTTTCAAGCATGAGAGTGTGAATTTCAGATAAATGGATTTTTTCAATCCTGTTAGCTGATTTGTAAATCAGAGCGTTATTTTGATAAGACAGCTTACTGTGTTGATTGACAACAACAATTCTCCAGGTCATAATGTTTGCACTTTCTGTTTTGTTTTGATACAATGTCTGTGTTAAAAAATACTTGAGAACTATTCAATTTAACACGACGAAGTTAAAATAAGCCGATGTATGAAACAATCCATCTGAAAGAAGTGCGTAATCAGCTCTCATGAGTAGGTCTGTCATCGGGCCGTTTTTTTTTTATTGTTCAAATCAAAAATCAAGAAAGACTTGCGCCAAATTTGCTCAAGCCTTTTTGACTTCTTTGGATAGCTATTTTAATTTTTCTCTGGTTTCGTAAAGTCCTGTTACGGATTGATGAATCAAAGTTGATTCTGTCAAATCCATACCATATTTCTCAGTATTCAAAGATTTTTTTCCAGGTTTATTTTCTTCTTGTTTTTTCCAAGTTCTTTTGAACATTTTAATCAAGGATTCAATTTTTTCATCTAAGTTTTGATTTTCAAATTTTTCTTGTTCTGAACCATTCAAAATACTCTCTACAGAAATACCTTCAAACTTTCCAAGAGATGAAAAGAATTGATTATCAGCAACAAATTTCATATAAGATTTGAACTGTAAATTCAACTTCTTATGCAACATGTCCTCCCCAATCTCATGCTTAAGAGCTTCGATCCCTTTAATATTCATATCTATCACATTTTTATCTTTGCTTCTTGAAGTCTGCAGAATCCTGCTCAACAACTGATACTCCTCACGCGTTGCATGGTACTGTTTAAATGGCCATGTAAAACTATATGAGGTTATTAACCGTTCTTTTTCGTCTGCCATTACTACCTTAGAATTATTTGGAATTTTACCTCTAACTATCTTGATATTTGAAAAATCTTTGAATTGTTCTTGAAGATAATCCAGAGTATTTTTTTCAATCCTGGATTTAAAAACAACCGGAACACGGGCTAAAGTTATTTTATGATTTCCTTTTTTATCAGTATATGAAAATGCAATAGAATACGCTGAATTAAGATTATCAAAACCGCCATATTTCTCAACACTCAGATGAGTTTTTAAAGGAATAACCCCTTTCGTATCTCTATTTTTATTTGTCCCACCATAAAGACTTTCATCAGAAAATTTTCCTTTGTGTTCCTCAGTTTTCTTAACCACATTGACCTGCTTATAGCTCATAACTTTATCAATAGTGTTCAAAGCTTCATTCCGCTTAGCAATTAACTCACCTGTTTCAAGATTCACCCAATTTTCTTCTCGCATTGTCGTTAGGAACTGACGGAAGTTATTCTTGCGTGTCGTTGCGTATTTGCCCAGTTGTTTGAGAATTCCTTTATCATATTGCCCATAAACCAAAATTTTGCGCTGATTTTCTGGGAATGTCAGGTACAAATAATTAGCCACAACACCATTCAAATAAGCATCATGCGCATGATGGTAATCATTGATTTCACGGACTTTATAAAAACCCTCATGCAGCTTTTCTTGTACAAATTTACCATCTACAATTTTGCCACCAGCCTCTAAATAAGCCTGTAGTTCCTTTTCCGTGAGTTCTTCTTTAGCCAGATAAATCACACCTTTACGAAACTGGCTGGTCAAGCCGGCTTTAGGAGTCAAAATTTCAGTTTTATTCTCTTCAAAATAAGCGGTCAAAATTTGCGCTACATTTTTGGTGATTTGCCGAGTTTCGACGAGCTGGCGATTGATAAATCCAGTCAAATCTTTTTCACTCGGTTTATCGTCCTTCCACTGGTCTGCTTTGGTCAGGTTAGCATATTTTTTACGAGAAATCATGCCGGCATCAAGCAATATTTTCCAGTAACTACGCATGTTTTTAACCACTTCGCTAGATGGGACATCGCCACCTTTTTTCTGATTACTTTCCCTTGAAACAAGTACTTTATTATCCCAAGAGTTGTCTGTAGTATAAGTTTGCGGGATGATATGATCGACTTCATAACTGGATAAATGACTTAAATCTAGCGACTCTCCAGTATACATATCACGGCCGTTCTGCAAGTAGTAGAGGAAAACTTTTTCATTATCAAAATTTTGATTTTCATCTAATTTAATAGCATCACTGAGATTTTTTTGCAGGTCCTTAATCCTATCCACCCGCTTTTTTGTGCGTTTAGAGGTTTGTTTTTCACGCGCCATTTCAATAACCACACGGCTGATGTTCTCCTTGCCCAAAATCTCGGTCAGCTCATCTACAACTTTCAAACTCTGCCAAATACCGCGTTTGATGGCAGGACTTCCTGCTAAATCAGCCACTAAATCATAGGATAACTGATTGTTTTTGAGCTTACCCAACTGGGCTTTTTCAATCTGCTCAGCGAAAGTTTTGGACTTGTCGTTAATGAGCGACATGAAATTTTGATTATAATCATTGGCCGTGCGCAGATAGTCCATAATGGTTTTGCCGTCGTCTGTAAGGCCGTCCAAAAGTCGACGAGACAAACGTCCCCAGCCTGTGTAATGTTTCTTGGACAGCTGGCTAACTTGTTCAGGAGTAAGTAACTGACCCCTTTCATCGTTGAACTTCTTGATTTGCCGTTTGAGGATTTGATTGTCTTCAAAAATCGTTTGAAATTCTACTATTCTGTCAAAAAAGGCTACATTTTGTTTAATCAGCGCTTCGTCATCAACCACGCGCAATAAGTCTTGATAGGTGGTCATTTTGGTGTTAAAATTATTTTGAAGTTTATCTACGCCAAAGAACATTTCTTTACTGTAGGGTTCTTGCGTGATATTATTGCTGACTAGGCATTCATAAACATCTCTTTTTGAAACTGACCGCTTTTTCTTCCAAACTTTATCAATAAGGAGTTTTCGCGTTTTTGCATCAAATGGGTTTCTTCCATGATCAAAATAACCTGAAATCATCAGTTCTTGTAAGACAGTAAATTCTTGATACAAAAGACTATGTTGAGGTAAGACTTTTTCTTCGGGCAAGTAAGTATCAAAATTGGTCATCCGTTGAATGAATTCTACTGCTGATGCGTCTTTATCTACCACATTTTCAATATTCCAAGGCGTAATTTTTTCATCTTTTTTATCTGGTCGTTTTTGCATCCAAGCAAAACGAGATTTGTCAGATCTTTTCTGCCCAATTTCTCCCTGATTGGCAGGTGTCAGCGGACCAACGTAATAAGGGATCCTGAACTTCATTAAGGTTTGAATCTTGTATTCATTGCTGCCTTCAGCTTTTTCTTCAAGGAAAGCAAATTGGCTGGCTTGTTTTTCAATGATTTTGACCAGTTCATGTTCATGCACCTGATAAGGAATGGCACCATTTTTGAACATGCGTTGCTTAGGCAAATAAGTTTCAAGTTCTATTTGCTTGAAGATGTCTCGGACTTCTGGCAAATCTTTAAGTGGCTCTAAAAATTTGACCAAATATTTGTAGAAATTTTCTTGTGTAGCATAAGCCAGTTTTGGACCCTTATCAAAGCCTTTAACATAAGCTTTGTAATTGTTTTCCAAGTTTTTCTTGAACATTTCTGCGTATTTTTCTGCACCTAAATGCTCACGTACAAGAGTTTTCAGAGCTTTTAAATCACGCGCATGATTGTCATATTTTTCAATCATCGCAAGGCTCAATGACGGTTGTCCATTCATGATACCTGCCAAAATCATAGACTCATAAACTGCTTTAGCCTGTTGGATAATGATTAGTTCTTCTGGTTCTAAAACAGCTTCTAACTCGCCGTATTTCTCGTTAAAATTTTCTTTTGAAAAATATATATCTTTCGGCATGTCTTCATTCATTTTCTCAGCATACTCTGCCTTATCAAAAATGCCCGAAATATCTACTTTATTTCCAACAATGGCCTTGAAAATCGGTAATTCTTTCTTAAAGCCTAGAATATCTTTTGAAATCTGTTGAGACTTAGTAGATTTTGATATTTTTTCTTTGAGTATTTTTTCAATTTCAGATAATTTGCTACTGTCAAATTGCTCAACATGCTTACGAAATTCAGTTTCTTCAAAATCCTCTCGCCTAAAATAATCATTAAGACTACTAAAAAGCCTCTTAAGATTATCTTGAATGTTGATATTTTCAACATTCATCGGCAAACCCTCTTGAATAAAATGTCCTCGAAATTTAAGAATATGATGCATAGCCAAATAGATCAAACGTAAATCACTAACCTGATTATTCATCAAATGATGTCTCAAATGATAAATGGTCGGAAATTCCTTGTAATATGCCTTTTCCTCTGCTTCTGTTCTGAACAGTGGGTACTTTACAGGGTCTATTTGCTTATCTTCCAGCCATAAAAAGGACTCATTCAAGCGGGCGAAAAAGTTCGGATCTTGCTCGGCCATTTCACTGGAAAAAATTTCTTGTAAGTATAATAAACGCTCACGACGACGTTTCAAACGTCTGCGCGTACCTCTTTTCCCACGTGCATCCGCAGCTACTTGTCCTTCTTCAAATAAACGCACACCCCAAAAATTTTTGTGCACACGTTTGTCTAGACCGCCCACTTTCATTTTCTTGCTGACCAGACTAAAATCATCCTTCAAAACAGCCCAGCCGACAGAGTTTGTCCCGATATCAAGACTAATCGTGTAATTTTTCTTTGCTTTCATACACACCTCTTCAAATTTTTCTGTTCTACGTAATCATCGCTGAATAAAAATTATTTCTAGTAACATATTTTAATTTCTTATCCCCTTTTGATTACGCTTTCACAAATATTTTAACATATTCTCTCATGTTTTTAAAAATAATATTTTCATTTTTGTATAGGCATCACAATGACCTAAAGCTGCGCTAATGCTTATCAGGTTAGTTAGAGAAAAAACAAAAATTGGCTACTTTTGAAATCACTCTCCCTGTAGCATTAAAAAAATATCACTCATACTTGGCAGAGACAAAATGTAGAATTTGATAAAATTTTCAAACAAAAAATCGAGAGTGTCACTCTCGATTATTTCTTATATGAGCTCAACTTTAGGGAGACAACGTTTTTGTGACTTTTTGTACCAGAGATGAAATTCAATCAAAACGCATGGCTTTGAAATTTTCATTTTCTTGAGGAAATTCCTGTTTTATTTCCCCAATCTGACCGACTTCAACAGTAATCTGTCCTGAGAGAAATTCTGTCAAATGTCCGCCAAAGGTCTTGTCATCGCTTAAAAAGTGTAAATGAGCCCCATCACCATATAAGTCCTCCAAAAACTTAGGCGACCAAATCCCAACAATCGTTCCTGAGATATTTTTTTCCATGAAATATGGCTGTTCAGCCAATATTTCCAAATAATCCTTCGTATTCTTTGCGGGTTTTGAGCTAATTTCTACAACATCAAAGTGTCCTATCATTTTTAGACTGTAGGCTGTATTGCGCGTTGGGAACTTTTCTGTCAAGTCATGCAAAGTCTGCATCGTTAGACCGTTGACCTTATAAGTCGCAAAGGGTTGGTGATCAAGCACTGCAACATAAGGCAAAGTCTCTTCTGGCTTAACTAAGCGTACTTGATTTTCAGAATTGCCGTGATAAGCAGTACCGTCAATAATAATTACTTCTCCATCAGCACCATCTAAGGTACCAATGCCAATTTGTCCATATTTTAAAGCTTCTCCAGCAGTTATGGTTCCTTCGTAAAAACCACCATAAAGGGTATTAAAAGAGCCATGCTGAAAAATCGCACTCATTTTATTTATAAAACTTTTAACCATAAAAGCATTATAACATATACCCTATTTTTTGTCATCTGTTTTATTTATAAATTTTACCGCACTTTTATGTATTTCTTTAAGATTAATACCTTGCTGACGTGCTGCAAAAATGCAGCCACAGTAGCATTGACGGTAGATATCATATGCTTTGCACATCTCCACAGAGCGTTTCCAGCCATTGTTTTTCTTGAAGTCGCTGGGCAAATAGTGGACAGCATAGATTTTTTGCATGTCCAGACCAATCTCATTAATAAGCTGTCCGTTCTTTTTAGGGCTTAGTGTAATAGCTGTACCAAAGTAATCATAGCCAAGTTCTTGCGCCTTTTCTGCGACAATATCTAAACGCATCTGGAAGCAAGCTGTACAACGGGAAGCGCCTTCTGCTTCAGCTTCCAGATTGTGTAGCTTCACCATTCTCATAAATTTATTTGGTTCATAGGGTGCGGCAAGGAAAAGAACATTGTTTCCTGTTCTTTTATTAAATTCCTCAACAAAGTCTTTCTGAACTTTCTCGCGACGCTCGTACTCACTCCGCGGGTGTATGTTGGAGTTTGAAAAATAAATCGTCACCTCAGCACTTTGACAAAGATACTCTAAACTATAGGTCGAACAAGGAGCGCAACAAGAGTGCAGAAGAATTCTAGGGCGAAGCCCTTCAGCTTCCCAACTTTCACGCATTTTTTGATAGACACGGTCATAGTTAATTTTTTGATGAGGATTCATCTTTTCCAGTATCTCGTTAGCATTTTTCATGCTCTTATTTTAGCATATTTTATCTCAAGAGTTTTTGGGAGTTTAGCCTCTATAAAACTTTTCTTTTTAAGCTTTCAATCTTTACTGATTTATATTTTAAAACTCTTCCACCCCTCTCTACCTCTGACCACATTGAATACTTTTTATTTAAAACTATACAAGCCTATACTTCTTCTTTAATGCAGGAACTTTATCCTCCTCAAGCACCTAATCTATGGTATAATATCATATTATGACTATGAAAACTTCATTGGCAACTTTAGTTGGAAAAAGCTCACGTTTGATTTTGGAGAAAGTTTTTAAACGTGGCAGCACTTTGCCAGGTAAGATTGCTTTAAAATTTGATCCTGAAATTCTGACCAGTTTGACGAAAGATTATGAAATTATCGTAATCACAGGAACAAATGGTAAAACATTGACGACAGCCTTGACAGTTGGTATATTAGAAAAAGCTTTTGGTAAGGTCGTAACCAACACTTCTGGCGCTAATATGATTACAGGGATCACTGCGACTTTCTTAACTGCCCCTAAAGTAAAAAAAGGCAAGAAGGGTTTTGCAGTCTTGGAAATTGATGAGGCATCTTTGCCAAAAATCACGGAATACATCAAACCTTCTCTTTTTGTCTTCACAAATATTTTCCGAGACCAGATGGATCGCTATGGCGAAATTTACACAACCTATGACTTTATCGTGAAGGGAGCGGCCAATGCACCAGAGGCAACTGTCTTGCTCAATGGAGACAGTCCACTCTTCCATTCTCGTCCATTGGTAAATCCTGTCAAATATTATGGTTTTGATTATGAAAGTCATGAACCCAAGCGTGCCCACTATAACACAGAAGGTGTCGTCTGTCCGGAGTGCCAGCATATTTTAGACTATAAACTTAATACTTATGCTAATCTCGGAAATTATATTTGTCAAAACTGTGGTTTTAAACGTCCTAAACTAGATTATTATGTATCAGAACTGACTGACATTACAAATACTTCTTCTCAATTTGTCATTGACGGTACTTCCTATAAAATTAACGTTGGAGGCCTCTATAATATTTATAATGCCCTCGCTGCTGTCTCTGTCGCTGAATTTTACGGAGTTCCTGCTGAAACAATCAAGGCTGGCTTTGAACAGTCCAAAGCCGTCTTCGGTCGCCAAGAAACGTTCAACATTGGCGAGAAAACTGCCACTATCGTTCTTATAAAAAATCCAGTCGGAGCAAATCAAGCGCTGGAAATGATGAAGCTTGCAGACTATCCCTTCACACTGGTCACCCTTCTCAATGCCAATTATGCGGACGGGATTGACACAAGCTGGATATGGGATGCTAATTTTGAACTGATTCATGATATGACTATTGATCAGATATTTGTTGGTGGCGTGCGTTACAGCGAAATGGCCAGACGTTATCGTGTATCTGGCTTCGATGAGCGCAAAATTCATGAATTTGAGTCGCTCAGCCAAGTACTTGAAGCAATCAAAAATCAAGCGGACAAGCACATTTATATCTTAGCAACCTACACAGCCATGTTAGAAATGCGTGAGCTTCTGGCACAAAACCACCTGATTGGAAAGGAGCTACACTAATGGTTTATACTTCTTTAACATCAAATTTAGACGATCCTAAATATGACCTTCGTGTTGCCCACCTTTATGGTGACTTGATGAACACCTATGGTGACAATGGCAATATCCTCATGTTGAAGTATGTTGGCGAAAAGTTAGACGCTAACATGACTTTCGACATTATTTCTCTGGAAGATAAGTTTGACGAGAACTTTTACGATTTGGTCTTTTGGGGCGGTGGGCAAGACTACGAGCAAGAAATTATTGCAGACGGCTTTAAAAATATAACAGAACCCCTCAAAGCCTATATTGAAGCAGAAAAACCAATGCTTGCCATTTGTGGGGGTTATCAAATGTTGGGGCAGTACTATATCAATGCGGCAGGTAATAAAATAAACTGCACAGGCATCTTGCCACATTATACGAAAAATCTAGGCAATGACCGTTTTATCGGTGACATACAAATCCATAATGAAGATTTCAACGAAACTTACTATGGTTTTGAAAATCACTCAGGCATCACTTATCTTGGTAAAGGGGAAAAGCCTTTAGGTAAGGTCGTTTATGGTGGCGGCAACAATCCTGACGACGACACCGAGGGACTTCACTATAAAAATACTTTTGGAACTTACTTCCACGGTCCCATTCTCTCGCGTAATGCACGTTTAGCCTACCGTCTCGTAACAACTGCCCTCTATCAAAAGTACGGGCAAGACTTGGAACTTCCAACTTTTGAAGACATCTTAGCCCATGAGGAAAAGGGGCAACAAGTCTCTGACCTTAAACGCAAGGTGGATTAGTGTTACAGCAGAAACTCTCAAGACTGCCGAAAAATAAGAGTAAATCATGAAAACAAAAAATGGAACCTTAAAGAGAAGACGGTTCCATTTTTTTATTTTCAGATAAAGTGAACTTTTACTATCTTTTTATGTCAATACAAGCTATTAGTCAATCGACTTCAAGGCACCTAGCATATCAACCTTTTTAAGTTTCCGATGAACAACCACACTCAGTCCTAAAGTTGTTGTTAAAGTTATGATAGTGGAAAGTAAAAGGTTACTCCACAACAGATTAGGATTAAACATCGTTAAATCTGTTGGCAGCATCGTGATAATCACATGGTGGAAGTAAGCCCCCAGACCAAAACCAACCAATATACCTAGAATGCTTAATAAAATAGTTTCTCGATAAATATAAAGAGTGACTTCTCGGTCGTAAAAACCTAAAACTTTAATGGTAGAAAGCTCCCTAATTCTTTCTGACACATTGATATTGGTTAAGTTGTAAATCACGATGATAGCCAGCAAAATTGCACATCCTATCAGTACAAACATGACACTATTGATACCATGCAAGAAAGCATCAATCGTCTTTTGCAAATCGTTATTTTGTGATACGGTAATCGCTCCTGGGCTTTGCATAAAGTCCACCGCCACTTTTTGACTCGCTGAATGGGAAGCATCTTGAAGCTGGAGGAGATTTGCATTAGGACTAAAATTTTCACCAAAAACTTTTTTATAATAGTTCTGATTCATAAACATATAGTGTCCCATATACATCTCAGCGATACCTGCAACCTTAACTTTTACTTCTTTATCGTTGGTAGTTTTCAAGACAACCTCATCGCCGACTTTAGCACTAAGAAGTCCAGCTAGTTTTTCACTGAGAATTGCCCCTTGATTCGATAAAGGCAAGATTTTCTGACTGATGCGATTGCGCAAAGTAACAAAGTTCCCAAAGTCTTGTTCATTTCCTGGTACCATAAGACTAATGTCTTGTCTGTTGTTATGAGCCTTTTGATGTAGCTGCTCAAAATGTACAGTCTCATACGCTTTGATATTCTCTGAGTGAAGGAAATGGTTGAGCTCGTCCTGCTCTTTTTGTGTTAAACTCTCTTGCGAAACAGCAAGCATATTATAATGTAAAATCTCTCCAAACTGTTTCTGACCTAGCCCTGAAATGGAGTCACGAATACCAAAGCCCATAACAAGGAGAGCCGTGCAGCCAGCTACACCCACAATCGTCATCAACATGCGTTGCTTGTAACGGAAAATATTTCGTGCTGTAACCTTATAAGTAAAGCTCATGCGTGACCAAATAGGCTTGATACGTTCCAGAAAGATGCGTGACCCTGCTTTAGGCGCTTTTGCTAGGAAAAGCGTTGCAGGTACACCACGTAACTCAGCCTGCGTTACAAGATAAGCAGGTAAAACCGTGCAGGCCAACGCAATCACAAAGGAAACAACTGTCCAAAATGGGGAAAAGGTCAAAATTAAGTCAGAAAAAGTTGACGATGCAGAGTAGGCATTGAAAACCACATAGGGCAGCACAATATGTCCTAATATTGTACCTACTGTTGCCCCTGCACAGGCAGATACAGCACCATATACAAGGAACTTCCTTCTAATTTGTGTATGAGAGTAGCCCAGTGCCGTAAGCAAGCCCATATTTCCTCGTTCTTCTTCTACAAAACGAGTCATTGTCGTCAAACTTACAAGTACTGCTATTGCAAAAAGAACAACGGGAAAGATGTCAGAGAGAGTATCAATCCTTGTAGAATTATCAATGAAGTTCTGATAACCAGGATTGCCTTCTTTACGGTTGTTCACTGTGTAGACGGGAAGAGGAAGATGCGCTAGCTTTTCTTCCTGCTCCTGTAGCTTACTTCTACTTTCTTCAAGTTTTTCCTTGGCTTCATTTAGGCTATCTTGCATGGCTTGAAACTGTGCATTATTCCCAAATAGAAGCTTCTGCTGATCCAGTGATACTTTCGCTTCTCGAAGTTTTTCTTCCTCAGCAGTGAGTTGCATTAAAGCCTTGTTTAGCTGCGCTTGTGGCTCACTTTTTATGTCCATCAAACGTTTCTGAGGTTGTTTGGCCAGCAAAGTTTTTAAAGCCTCTTGATAGTAATCGGATGTTGACATAAATGTACTGTCATAAGGACTAAGACCTTGCATAGATTTAAAACTTAAACGGGCAATCATATACACATCTGACTGAAAGACTTCAGGAGAAACAACGGCATAACCACTAAGTTGACCCGTTCCGACATTGGTTTGCCCGTAAAAATTTTTATCAACAAATTCACTTGATTTCACGAAACCAACCAGTTTAAATTCATGTGTTTTTAAAATAGAGCTGCCATTATTTTTGCCTTCAGTTACACGAATAGTATCTCCAAGCTTGTATTTATCTTGATGAAGAAAGTCCAAAGCCATTTCATTCTTTTCTTCTGGCATTCTTCCTGATACAAGCTCGTAGGTCGAAAGCTTTTCCGCTTGCGAAAAGAGTCGGAGAGCAGTCTTTTGATCAGGAAGAAGGACATCTTGAAAATAGCCAAAATCAGCTGTTTGTAGGCCTTCCATCTGACGGATAAGTGCCTGATCAGAACTATCTAAACCAACTGTTGAGGTCACACTCATATCAGCCAAATGATGGCGTGCATAAAATTCCTCAGCTGTCGCACGCATATTGGGACCAGATAACTTTAAGCCAACAAAAGCAAAGACACCTAAAGCCATAAGTGAAAAAATAGACAGAAAACGTCCCAACGAGCCGGTAATGGAACGTCGAATACTTTTATGGAGTGTTTTTGTTTTCATAGCATTACCACTCAATCATTTCGATATCTAAAGGTTTCTCATTGACTGTGATTTCCTTAACTTTACCATCATGAACATGAATAATACGATCCGCAATTTGGCTAATCGCAGCATTGTGTGTCACAATGATAACTGTTGCCCCCTGAACCCGTGCCATATCTTGTAGTATCTTCAAGACCTGCTTTCCTGTTTGATAATCTAAGGCTCCAGTTGGTTCATCACAAAGAAGAAGCTTCGGATTTTTAGCAATGGCACGTGCAATAGCAACACGCTGTTGCTCACCACCTGAAAGCTGTGAAGGAAAGTTGTCTAAACGATGCCCAAGTCCCACACTTTTTAAGACCTCAACAGGATCCATAGCATTCTCAACAATTTCTGAAGCAAGCTCTACATTTTCCTTTGTCGTCAAATTATTAATCAAGTTATAGAATTGAAAAACAAAACCAACATCCCGCCTACGATAGGTAATCAACTCCTTAGCAGAAAGTTCAGCAATATTTGTCCCATCTATGACCACCTGACCCTCATCACTAGAGTCCATTCCACCAAGGATATTCAAAATAGTGGACTTACCTGCACCAGAAGTCCCTAAAATAACAGCCAATTCACCTTTTTCAATGCTAAAATTCACATGGTCATTGGCATATATTTCTTCTCCTCCAGATTGGTAAATTTTTGATTCGTTTATTATCTCAATATAGGACATGTGTTCCCCCTGTAAGCGTTTGTATTACTCTATTATACCATACTCTCACCCCTCATTTTATTGGTTTAATTACAAAAAAACGCCAGCCTAAAAGCTCACGTCTTCTTATATTCGGCTCTGTCAACTCTGCGGTGGTAATCGCTAAAAATGAGTTAGAGTGAGTATGAGAAAGTTGCCTTGGGGCAGCTTTTTTTTAGTGCTTCTTGACAAGAATTTGTTGGAGTAAAATCCGTTTTCTGA